>CAJQOR010000233.1 GCA_905479965.1 uncultured Rhizobiaceae group bacterium
ATTGCGAAAGCAAAACCGATCAAAGTAGGACGTTTCAAACGATAAGACACTTTGCCTGCAACATCTGCGTTACAAAGGTCTGTATAGTCTTTTACGGTTCCAGCCATTGCTGTATTCAACACAAGACCACTTGTGCCCCAAACGTGAGGAACAGCAAACACTTTACCATCCATCATCGTGTTGCCTTTTGTCGCTTCAAGCATTGAATCGATGAACAAGCTGGTATCAATTTTTGAAAGATCTAACGGCTTATAGATGCCGAACTCTTCCTGGGCACCAGCTATACGATCTTGGCTTGGCTGAACAAGGTCAAAACCACCGCCATTTGTTGCACGAAGTTTTGCTACCATTTCTTCGTTGTTGGATTTTGTAACCTCAACCTTATGACCAGTTTCAGCTTCAAATTTTTCAATAACCGCTTCAGGTGCATAACCACCCCAGGTTAAAAGTCTTAATGTATCAGCGTTCGCAGCTGATGCTGACATTGCAAGTACTGCAATAGCGGAGCAAGTATATTTAAAGTTCATGGTATTTTCTCCCTGGAAGTTTAATTTTGAAATTTAATCCCATCCTCTTAGATTTGCTTTGCGACGCTCACACGACAAAACACTCACGAGCATGTATAAAAATTTACATAGATAAACAGAATGTAAGATTATGTACAAATTGTCAAACAGTTTAAAAAGTATTACCTAAATGCATGAAAGTATCAGCGCTTTGGTGTTGTCAGCCGCCATTTCGATGGGATTGCCACCTGTGCTCGGATCAGCAAGAGCATCCTTTACCAATCGATCAATATCAGGATCTTTAACACCTAGTTCAGTTAAGTTTTTAGGCACGTTCATCGATGCATTAAGATCATCAACATAGGCACAAAAACCTTCAAATCCGCCATCGATATTTAAGTATGAGGACGCCATATCAAAGCGCTCTTTGATCGCAGATTTGTTAAATTGCAGCACTGCGGGCATACACACAGCGTTCGTTGTACCGTGGTGCGTGTGATAGATCGCACCAACTGGATGACTAATGGCATGAATGGCACCTAAGCCCTTTTGGAACCCTGTTGCGCCCATCGCCGCTGCACTCATCATATGCGCCCTTGCCTCAATATCAGCACCATTTTGATATGCGCGCGGCAGATATTCCTTAACCAAGCGCATGCCTTCAAGCGCAATACCTTGGCTCATGGGATGGTAGTGCGGGCTTGAAAACGCTTCAACACAATGTGCAAATGCATCCAAGCCTGTTCCGGCTGTGATAAATTTTGGCATCCCAATTGTCAGCTCAGGATCGCAAATCACGACAGCGGGTAACATCTTCGGATGGAAGATAATCTTCTTCTCACTAGTGGTTGAATTTGTGATCACGCTTGCACGGCCAACTTCAGAACCCGTGCCGGCTGTTGTCGGCACTGCAATGATCGGCGCAATGGCATCTGCATCCGCGCGGGTCCACCAATCACCGACATCTTCAAAGTCCCATAATGGGCGTGTTTGCCCTGCCATAAAGGCGATGACCTTAGCCAAATCAAGACCAGAACCTCCACCAAATGCGATCACACCATCGTATCCACCTTCACGATAGAACTTCACGCCATCGTCAGCATTTTTATCCGTCGGGTTTGGGTCAACTTCGCTAAACATACCACGCCCAAGACCAGCCGCTTCAATGAGATCGAGCGTCTTGGAGGTGATCTCCATGCCGGCAAGACCTTTATCGGTGACAAGCAATGGCTTTGACATGCCTGCAGATTTACATGCATCTGCAATTTCTGCGATGCGTCCCGCACCAAATTTTATTGCGGTAGGATAGGACCAGTTTCCAACTAATTCCATGATTTAAGCTTTCTTTAAATGATAGGATTTTGGGCGCGTTAAATTGTGGTAGCCTATAATGGACAAACCACCACCACGGCCGGTATCTTTGCAACCCGTCCAGCACAATGCTGGATCGAGATAGTCGCAACGGTTCATGAAGACCGTGCCGGTTTCGATGTCGTTTCCGATTTTTTCCGCACGCTCTATATCTTTTGTCCATAATGATGCCGTTAGTCCAAAATCACTATCGTTCATCAAGCGAATGGCTTCTGCATCATCTTTCACCTTCATAATGCCAACCACCGGACCAAAACTTTCCTCACGCATCACCCGCATTGAGTGGTCTACATTTGTTAGAATTTGCGGTGTTAGATATGCTCCGCCATCATCCTCTGCAAATGTTTGAATATGCGCTTTAGCGCCTTGTGCAATGGCTTCAGATGTTTGCGCCCTCACCTCATCAGCAAAGCGTTTATTAGCCATTGGACCAAGCGTGGTTGCTTCATCTAAAGGATTACCAAGCTTATAGCTATTTACTATTGCAACTGCTTTTTCAACAAACCCATCATAGAGACTTTCCTGCACATAGATGCGCTCAATGCCGCAACAGCATTGCCCTGAATTAAACATCGCTCCATCGATCAGCGTTTCAACAGCAGCATCTAAATCAGCATCATCCATAACATAGCCTGGATCTTTGCCGCCAAGCTCAAGACCAATGCCGGTAAATGTTCCCGCGGCTGCGTGTTCCATGGCTTTACCGCCACCAACAGAACCTGTGAAATTGACAAAACCAAAGCTCTTTGCAGCAATCAAATCAGATGTTGTTTGATGATCGAGGAAGGCATTTTGAAACACCTCTTCTGGTACGCCAGCAAGATGGAACGCTTCAGCCATGCGTTCACCAACAAGCAGTGTTTGGGTGGCGTGTTTTAACATAACAGAATTGCCTGCAATTAATGCTGGCGCGACCGTGTTAATCGCCGTCATATAAGGGTAGTTCCAAGGTGCGATGACCAAAACGACACCATGGGCTTCGCGTTTTATAAATCTCTTGAATTGATCATCATTTGAAACCTCAATATCAGCCAAAGCTTCTTTTGCGATGGATGCCATATAGCTTGCGCGTTCATTGAACCCGCCAAATTCACCTCCATAACGAACCGGGCGTCCCATTTGCCAGGCGAGCTCAGGAACGATCTCGACATTCATATCCCCAATTGCAGCGACGCCCGCCATAACCAATTTAATACGCTCATCCAATGGGCGTTTTGCCCATTCAACCTGCGCCTGTTTGGCATTTTGCACAAGCGTTTGCGCATCGGAGGAAGACAACGTTTCCCGCTCTGCATAGACAGAACCATCTATGGGTGAAATACATTTTAAAACTGACATTATCTGGCTTTCTTAAATCCTTAGGCTTTTTCAAACCCGCGGGCTATTTCATAATCTGTGACCACACGATCAAATTCTTCTTGTTCCCATCTTGCCGCACGAACATAGTGATCGACAACCACATCACCTAGCGCTGCACGAAGCATTTTGGACTGTTCTAATTTTCCTGCCGCGTCGCGCAAGTTTGTCGGCAAATTTTCAGCTGCATCATTTGCATAGATATCGCCTGATGTCGCGGCGGCGAGTTCTAGCTTTTCTTCAAGACCGGCGATCCCTGCTGCCAACTGTGCAGCAATTGCTAAATCTGGATTGATATCTGCACCGCCAACACGGCATTCAATGCGTACAGCTTTTGAACCATCACCGCATAATCTAAATGCAGCTGTTCTATTATCAACTGACCAAATGATTTTTGTTGGCGCAAAAGTGCCCTTGGCAAAACGCTTGTATGAGTTGATGTAAGGGGCAAGGAAATAGGTTGTATCCTGCGCATATTTTAACAAACCAGCCACATAATGCTGCATGGTTTTTGACATTGTGAACTCGCCATCTTTGTCAAAAAATGCACTTTCCCCATCCAGTGTCCAAAGTGATTGGTGGATATGTGATGATGAACCAACACGTTCATGATGCCATTTAGACACAAATGTTGCAGCGTGTCCCTTTTGCCAGGCGATCTCTTTAGCGGCATGTTTTGCGATTGTGTGATATTCCGCACAATTGAGCGCTTCATCATAGCGAATATTAAGTTCTTCTTGTCCAGCTTCCGCCTCACCTTTGGTGTTTTCAACCGGAATACCAGCCTCAAACAAGCAATTGCGCAACGGGCGCATGATATGTTCTTCTTTAGTGGTTTGGAGGATGTGGTAATCTTCGTTATAGCCGCTGATCGGTTCTAGATCTTTAAAACCAGACTTGCGAATTTCATCGAGACTTTTTTCAAAAATGAAGAACTCAAGCTCGGTTGCCGTCTTGGCGACATAGCCAAGTTCTGCAAGCCGTTGCACCTGTTTTTTCAAAACAGCGCGGGGTGAATGTGGCACTTCTTTATGAGTGTGATGATCCAAAACATCACACATAACCATGGCTGTGCCTTCTAGCCATGGAACCAATCTAATCGTGTCTAGATCAGGCTTCATGATATAATCACCATAGCCACGTTCCCAGCTCGAAGCTGCATAGCCATCAGGCGTCGCCATCTCCAGATCCGTCGCAAGCAAATAATCGCAACAATGGGTTTCTTTATAGGCGTTTTCAACAAAATTGACGGCATGGAAACGCTTACCCATGAGGCGGCCTTGCATATCGACCAGACACACCAAAACGGTATCTATATCGCCAGCCGTGACTTTAGTTTTCAATGCATCAAATGAGAGGGTTTTAGACATGATTATCCTAATAGACCATTGGTGTTAGACGCCACCGACGTGGCGGCGTCTTGTAAGCTTGTAGTTTAGCTGTAACGGTATGGGCGTCCAGCTTTAACCATGTCGGCGTTGTACTTTTTGAAGATTTCAACGACTTTACGTTT
>CAJQOR010000234.1 GCA_905479965.1 uncultured Rhizobiaceae group bacterium
CTGCCGAAGACTGTTTGATTTCACGGCCGGATGCGCAGGTCGATGTTCGCCAAATTCCGCAACCAGCAACAGTATTTTTTCAAACACTATTTGATGGTCATACTTTGGGTGAAGCTGCAAACGCTGCAAGTAGTGTTGACCCTGAATTTGATATTTCAATGGCAATTTCAACCATGCTTGAGGCAGGTGTATTTTCAAGCTGTAAAATAATTAATGAAGAGCCAGGTCAAACTGGACGATAATACTAAAATAAGGGCGACAAAATGAATGGACTAATCAATCTCATACGCAATCTGCACGATGGCGTTTTTAATTTTATAACGCGTATTACCGAAGGTTGGTTTTTGGGGCTATTGGCGCGCTTCACTTTTGTAGCTGTTTTATATGGATATTATTTGAACTCAGCATTGACCAAAGTGAACGTCGAAGAAGGTGGTATTTTAGGCTTCTTCCAAATCACTGATGGTGCATATTTTCAGATTGCAATGCCAGCTGTTGAAGCTGCAGGATTTGATCCATCTGCGGTCGCATTTTTCCCCCACGGTTTGATCGTGACATTAGGAACTTATGCGGAATTTATCTTGCCGGCATTAATCGTCATTGGTTTGTTCTCGCGTGTTGCAGCAGCA
The DNA here is from genome assembly GCA_905479965.1 of uncultured Rhizobiaceae group bacterium. Next base: position 630 of record CAJQOR010000234.1, read on the forward strand.
GGAATGATTGGTTTTATTATCGTTCAATCTCTCACAGATGTTTTCGTTCATAATATCGGTGCAGAAAGCACAGGCACTTTATTTGATCGCTTCCCAGATTCGTTGATTATGGATCAACGTTTGCTGTGGATCTTTGTGCTTGTTGTGATTGTGCTGAAAGGTGCTGGGAAAGTCTCTGTAGATCATCTACTTTCAAAGCGAAGATAGCTATTTTTCAAACTCAGAATACAAAAAAATGGCGTCCATCTGGGCGCCATTTTCCGTTTTGAACTTCGACCCTTAAGGGAGGGGGAGGGGAGGAAGGCCGAAGATCAAATGATGAGAGTTAAGCTTTTTCTTCTTCGATTTGTTTCGTGTCAGATGCAACACTCGAAGCGGCAGAAATTGCGATTTTGCGCAGTTTCATTTCTTCCGGAACTTCACGAAGGAGATCAATATATAGCAAGCCATTTTTCAAGTTCGCACCATGAATGTGCATGTGCTCTGCAAGTTGGAAACGGCGTTCAAATGCACGCGTTGCTATGCCGCGATGTAGATAAGTTGCCTCATCTTGATCGTCGGATGCTGCTTTCTCGCCGCGAATTGTGAGTGTGTTTTCACGTGCTTCAACATCAAGCTCATCTTCTGCAAAGCCTGCGACAGCCATTGTGATGGTGTAAGCATCATCTGCGGTGCGCTCGATGTTATAGGGCGGATATGATTTAGTTTGTTCAGGCTGGCCGAGGCTATCTAGCATAGTAAATAAACGGTCGAAACCAACTGTTGAACGATAAAAAGGTGAAAAATCTACGTGACGCATGTGTGTTCTCCATTGAGCAACTAGTGTTTTGCGATAGCAATATCGATCCCATTTTTGGCGATCAATTTGCGGTTATGACAGACCCATTATTGGCGCCTGTAGAATATAGATGGGGAGCAAAATTTGGCTTTTCAAGGGATGTTTGTGATTTTTAAAAAATACAGTTTTTGGGTGGTAATCGTTGATATTCCGTCAAAATTTGCTTTTTCTTTTGACCTTCACTCATGCAGTGATTAAGACCCGCTATAGGTTGGAAAAAATAATATGGATTCAATACTATTTTCATCGCCCGGAAATCCGGCCCCTGAAGATCACAAAGCGGGATATTTTACCGGTTGCGATGGGCGCCAATTGCGTTATGCAGTGTTTCGATCAACGGGGCAAAATGCCAAAGGTACAATCGTTCTTTTGCACGGCCGCAATGAATGCATTGAAAAATATTTTGAAACGATCAAAAATTTAACAGAAGCTGGGTTTTGGGTTGCCACATTTGATTGGCGAGGTCAGGGTGGTTCTGAACGTATTTTACGGAACAAAAAACGTGGATTTGTTCGGCGGTTTCAACATTTTGAAGATGATCTGAAAATATTTCTGGAACAGGTCGTTCTCCCCGACACTCGGATGCCATTTTATGCGCTAGCGCATTCTATGGGCGGATTAATTTTACTCTCCGCATCTCCTAATATTGCGAACCGGATTGACCGCATTGTTTTACTTGCGCCGTTTATTGGCACGCACGTGTCTGGCTTTAAACTATTTATAACGAAGTTTTTTTTGGCATTACTGAATGGCATTGGCTTAGGGTCGCTCCCCATTATAAGGCGACAGCAAGCAACAGCAGAACGGTTTAATATTCTTACCTCCGATGAGAAGCGGTTTGTTCGCAATGACCAGATATTTAAGGCGTATCCAGAATTTGAAACAGGTGTTCCATCGATCAAATGGCTTTATCTTATGTTCAAAGCTATGAAGCGAGTGAACAAGCAAGAGCACTTGGAACGTATAAACATACCAACCATTGTCATGGGTGGTAGTCACGATGGCATTGTGCCGTTTGAAGCATTTGAGGATGTCAGCACAAAATTCCGCGCAGGTCAGCTCATTCCCTTTGATGGTGCACGGCATGAGCTTATGACAGAAGTTGATATTTATCGCGAACCCACATTGGCTGCGACTATCGCATTTTTCACCAAACCTGAAGATGGCTAGCGCGTAAGCGTTAAACCAATACCAATTGATGTATCATCAACGTCATCTGCGCTGCCAAAGCGATCAGTTCGCGTAAAGCTTAGATCACTATTCATGCTCAGATAACGATTGATCGCCCAATCAAATGCAAGACTTGCACCATAGATTTTTTCGTTTGATATGGCTGTAGAGCCTCGGAAATCTCTGACGGAATAGTCAAACCCAAGGGTTGCATCTAACCGGTTGGTGATTTCTTGATTAATATCAAGCGTACTTGCATATAAGATGGAACCACTTTGGCCCGCAGTTGTTGAAGGCTCAACGCTGGATGCAAGTCCCAAGGTTGCCGTAGTTCCGCGGCGCGGTGACCAGTTTAATTCGCCATCAAATGTCACAGCATTAATGTCTGGAAGGCTCGCATCTTTAAAGCGGTTTGCAAGATAACCGATGGACGCTTCACCTGTTAGTTTGTCACTTAAATCAGCCACCACACCGGTGCGCAGCCCATAGCTTGAAAACTCTCTATTGGTTCCGGAGCTATCGATGTTTTGATCATAATGTGTTGTGCCAATTTCACCTTCAATGAACGGCATGAGCACAGGGTTGCCTGCATATTGAAGGCGTAATGCTAACCCTAAATTAAGTCGATCACGATCGTTCCCTGAAATAACGATATTTCCAGGTAATGTCGCATCGCCATTTAAGACACGCGTTAGACTACCTGTGACAGAACCTCTTAAAATTCCCAATTCTTTGGTGAGACCCAAAGATGATGAGAAAGTGTGGATATTTGCCTGACTGGTTGCATTTGTAACAGCGTTTGGATCGTTGCGGTTTTCTTTTGAAAAATTATAACTGCTAATCAAGTTAGCCGTCAGCAGATCATTGATGTTAAATTCAAGATCACTTGTAAGGTCAACGGATGTATCTTCCTCAATGGTGCCGCGGATATTTTTTTGAAAAACAGCTGAACCAGTGACATTTAATGAATGTCGAGACCAATCTGATTCTAACGTTGCACCTAAATTGGTTTGATTAAAGGTGCGCGTTGATTTAGCTGTTGCTGTTTTCTCATTCTCATAGATGATTTGGTTCTGCAATGTGGGCCTTAACGTTAAGGTTCCCAAACGGATACCCGGCGCTGCACCATCATCTGTATTGATCAGATTTCGCGTTTCATCAACTGAGCCCGTGGCCAGGTTTTGCTGATTACGATCAAGCTCAGTAAGTTGATTGATATTTGTCGCAAATTGCTCTGTATTTATTGCGTCCGCTTCGACACCTAGTTCAGTGGGTAGGCTTTGCGTATATACCGATGTTGATGAAAGCAGCACACAGACAAAGGCAATCGTTGCCCCCTTCACCAATGTGGCGGGAAGGCAATTGTCTTTTGTTGTTTTTATTTTATCTCTACCAATATGCATTTTCACCGAACTTTCGCGCGTCGGAATTCTTAGCAAATAGTAAATCTTTATGGTTAACGTTCCGTTTATAAACGCGAAATCGTGTGATCGCGCGTTTAACGTTATTAAGCCTGTTTAACAGCCAATCTATTTGAATTTGCAGAAACAATTTCGATTGTGTCACCTGCATTTAATTCAGGACCTTCGATGACCCACAACGTATCGTCTAATTTGATACGTCCGCGACCATTTTCAATGGGTTCTTCCAAGGTAGCTTTGCGGCCAATAAGACCTTGTGTGCGCTGGTTTAAAAGCGGTACGTCGCTATCTTGATTGCGGTCAGCGACATATTTTTTGCCTATGTAAGATGATGCAACAGCTAGGGTCGCAAATATTATGAGTTGCGCTTGCCAAGGCCAAATGCCCGTTTCCCATAGTGCAAATGACAATAGGCCAACAATCATTGCGGCAATGCCTATCCACAATAAGAAAATGCCCGGGATTATAATTTCAAGACCCAGGAGGACGAGGCCGACGACCCACCAGGCCCATGGGCCAAGTTCGGTAACAATCGTGTTGATCATGAGCTTGGACCCGAGCGTGGTGTTGTACGCATTGGGCGGCTCGGTTTATTACTTGTGTTATCATCGTCGCCACCGCCGAATACTTCTTTAGCAATTGAGCCGATGCCGCCCAAAGAGCCAATCAA
>CAJQOR010000235.1 GCA_905479965.1 uncultured Rhizobiaceae group bacterium
CCGCCTCCGGTGTTCTTGAGCCAGTCAATCGCCCTCCGACAATTCTGGATATGATGACCCATACTTCTGGTGTCACATATGGTCTGTTTGGCCACGACGCCATTCACCGGCTCTACGAGGATACACAAGTATATGACTTCCGTTCCAATAATGCGCGAATGGCAGAACAATTGGCCAAACTTCCCCTGCTGCATCAGCCCGGAACTGTTTTCGAATATGGAATGTCCACGGATCTTCTGGGTAGAGTGATCGAGGTGCTGACAGGTTTGCAGTTAGATGCTGCCCTTCGAGAACTCGTACTAAATCCTTTGGGCATGCACGATACAGCTTTTCTCCCAGATGCCAGTAAGATGGCTGATATTCCTGTGTCCGCGATCTGGGGTGCTGCTGCACCATTATTTTCCTCGGAACAGACTTGGTGGTCAGGCGGAGCGGGGCTTTGCTCGACCATCGCAGATTATATTCGATTTGCACGTATGCTACTAAATGACGGTGATCTTGAGGGTACTCGCATTCTTCAACCTCGAACACTCGCGCTCATACGTCAGAACCACCTGCCCGAAAATGTAAAATTTGGCAGCTATACTGCTGCCTTAGGTATCACTGCACCATGGCCGGAGAATGGTCTTGGATTTGGTCTTGGGTTTGCCGTACGCACTGAACGCAGAAAACACTTACCAGGTGGAATCGACGAGATTCTCTGGCCTGGAGTTTCAGGCGCAAACTTTTGGGTCGACCCAGAAAATGATCTCATCGTCGTGTTTTTGGCACATGCGCCTGACAATCGCGCGGAACACCGGATTGAATTACGAAACGCGATTTACGCCGGATTAAATGAGGACTCACTAAATTGATATATCCCAACATCGCAATTCTCGGCACAGGCACAATTGGAATGAGCTGGGCCGCACTGTTTACAGCTACGGGACGAAACGTTGCCGTCTATGATCCTTGTCCTGAGACCAAGGAACGAGTATTGGCGCAGATTGCGAGCGCGACGGTAACTCTCGCAGCCCTTGGTTGGGAACACGCGGGTGAAATTTCAAACTTACGCTTTACAAATGACCCAGCTGACGCCGTCTGCGATGCTGACTTTATTCAAGAAAGCCTTCCCGAGCGTTTGGATATTAAACTCGCACTTTATGCCAAGATCGAGCCTTATCTAATAAATGAGGCAATCATCGGCAGTTCAACCTCAGGTCTAAAACTTTCGGAAATGCAGGCAGGTTTTAGTAATCCAGGCCGATTTGTTGTGGCGCACCCATTTAATCCACCACATCTGATTCCTCTTGTTGAACTCTTGGGAAATGAGAGAACAGACGCAGGTGTATTGCAGGAGGCGAGTAATTTTTACGAAAGTATAGGTAAGGTTTGTGTGCGTCTGAACAAAGAGGTTCCCGGCCATATAGCAAACCGATTACAGGCGGCGATCTGGCGCGAGACCATTTATCTTGCCATGGAAGGTGTCGCCAGTGTGGAGGATATCGACAAAGCTGTCACATTTGGTCCAGGGTTACGTTGGGCTGCAATGGGCCCGAATACGCTACTACATCTTGGTGGAGGTGAAGGTGGTATTCGTGACTTTTGCAAACATCTAGGCAGCCCATTCCAAAGCTGGTGGGATGATTTAGGTTCACCTCATATCACACCGGAAGTCGTTGATACACTTGAAGCCGGCATTACAGCAGCAATAGGGGAAAGAACTATGTCTGACCTTGCACAGAGGCGGGACTCTCTAGTGCTTCAATATATTCTGGCTACAGCTGATGACAAAGAGGATAACTCTTATTTATCCGCATTGCAGACATTGGGATGAATTTAAATATGACGGCCATGTTTGATGTCGAGTTTCTGCTTCTGGCACGAGATTGAAGTATTCCAACTGGGCCATATGTTCTGAGTTTGAATGTTGACCAGACATCACTTATTGGGTCTGACTACGGCAAGGAATGGCCCAAGGCTGATTTTATCCCACGTCTCGCCAATTGTGGCGAATATATTTCCCGCTAGATAAACTCAACCGGCTTTTCCCATTGAATAAGCACTGTGCAGCCTGTTTTTGAATGTACGGTATGTTCTGAGCCGGGTTCATTCATTATAAAATCACCTTCCTGGATTGTTCCGTGTTCATCTGTTTGTTCCCCAGATAGGACGAGAATTGTTTCCAAACCCGGATGAAGATGTCGAGGTACAGACGCGCCTAACTCATATTTTAGAAGAGCAACTTGTGGAGATTGTTGCCTTATCCAATGGATGGTGACGCCTTCGCGAAAAGGTTCAAATTCTAATTGCTGCCAACCATCATTTAGCAAGTTTTTTGGGTTAAATGTCATTGTCCAATTGCTTCCAATATATAACTAGTTTCGGTTGCCCATCCAACAATGCCGCCTTGCGCGACGATCATGTTAATGGTTGCTGATTTAAATTCAGGGAAATAGCTTTCTGTCGCATCTGCTGCCAAGAGGCAATCAAAGCCGCGGTCATTGGCTTCACGCATTGTAGTTTGCACGCAGACTTCGGTCGTCACACCGCCAAAAATCAATTTTTCAATATTATTTTCCGATAGGATATGGCTCAAATTAGTGTTGTAAAATGCGCCTTTGCCCGACTTATCAATCACGATATCGCCGTCTTCAGGATAAAGCTCGGGGATGATATCCACGCCATCTTCTCCGCTAACCAAAATCCGCCCCATAGGTCCGTCATCGCCGATCCTTAAACTCGGATTTCCCCTGTCTCTTTTCGCTGGTGGTAAGTCGGATAGGTCAGGTTTGTGGCATTCACGTGTATGGATGATCAAAAGGCCCGCATCACGACAGCCATCGGTCAGCTGTTTGGCGGTGGGTATGATGGCTCGCAGTAATTTCACATCATTGCCAAGTGTTTCGCCAAACCCGCCTGGTTCAACAAAATCGCGTTGCATATCGATCATAATCAGCGCTGTTTTATCCAATTCAAGTTCGAAATCAAATGGTTCTGATTTGATGATGCGCATTAATGTTGCCCTGCCATATATTGTCCAATTTCAGAAATATTCGCCTTTTCCGGTGTTGTCTCAAATGTCAGCGCGCCGTCTGACATCACAAACAGACGGTCCGAGAGTTCTAGAATTTCATCCAAATCTTCCGATACCAATAGCACTGCCACGCCATTGTTGCGGGCATTCATAATCCGTTTTCGAATTGCCGAAATAGCTGAGAAATCAAGTCCAAAACAGGGATTGGAAACGATGAGTAATTTAACATCGCCGGTGAGTTCTCGCGCCAGAACAGAACGTTGAACATTGCCACCTGACAGCGATGAAATTGGGCTAATCGCAGATGATGTTTTGATGTTAAATTGTGCGATGAGTTCATGGGCGTTTTCGGTAAATTGTTTTGTATTTATCCATATGCTTTTTTGCCTGTTACCCAGGCTATAAAAGGTCCTGAAAGCAAGATTTTCAGCTACGGACATGCTGGGTGCGCAGGCATTGATCAATGGCTCCTCAGGTAGACATCGGCTTTTGGCATGAGTGTGAAGATAATTCAATTTGGTTCAACTTCCTAGTCTGAACGATAAGCCGACATAAATTGGACAGGCTGCCAGCTCAGCATTTGGCCCAAGCAGAAATGCATTTGAACCAATATTTTGATCTACACCGGCGCTTATTGGCAGCGTTGGCTGTCTTAAAATCTTCAATTTTATCGACCATTCGTGTTAATTTGAAACTACCGATATTGGCTTGATGGTCCATGGCAACGGACGATGCCCTCTTGTGATGTTATTTTTTTCGCGACTTCCATACTTTGCGTTATGAAATCCTTTAAATCCCATCCAGTTGGTTTCCCACCAATCATGCAAGCTTTGCCTGAAACCACAATAGCATCAACCTGATCACGATTGTAATATCTCACCAGTTCCCATTCAAAATCGTGACTTGGCAAACATTCAGGCACCATCATATTAAGGATCAAAAAGTCCGCAGCCATACCAACTTTTAGAGCCCCATGGTCCCCAGTGCCGCCTGTTGCAGCAGCACCTTGGCTTGTCGCAGCGTCCACCCAAGTATAAGCCGCGCCAGCAGAGAAGTCAGCAACCGGCAAAGCATGTTCAATACGCTGGCACGCTTCTGCCGCCATCAGATTTTTAAATGCATCGGCAGATGTTGTATCTGACCCAATACCAAATCTCACATTTGTCTGCGCAAACCGTAAAGCAGGTGCAACAGCATTTCCCTTCCAAATGCTAGCAAGTGGATTATAACTGGTTGCGGTATCCGTTTTGATAATCAATTCGATTTCTCGCTCAGATACCAAGGTTGTATGATGAAGTAAAACATGTGGCCCGAGAACGCCGTGTTTATAAAGCAATTCCGTTGGGCGCATACCAAATCTCAAGATGCATTCATGCACTTCAGGGAAATGCTCGTTAGAATGTATTTGCAAGATGATACCGCGCTCTTTGCAATAATCAGATAAAGCGCGCAAAGTTTCAGGTGAATTACCAATGAATGAACTACAACAAACGGAAGGCGAAATAAGCGGGTATTGAGCACAATCTTCAATATGGGCGTCAATGACATCTTTTATTTGTTCAAAATTATGATTACCAGACCCTGTTCCAGAACTATCGGCAAATTCATCAAGTCCACAAGCGGAAACCAAGCGAATGCCCGTTTCAAGCGCTGCTTTATGAACGCCTGCATTCTTTGAGCTATCGTTAAGTCCATAATTGACGACTTTCGTAAAGCCACCTCTTAAGGCCTCCCAAAAAGCCCATTTGGCCGTTATATAACAGTCCTCTTCCGTCATATCTTTTTCCATTGGATGCCAGATACGTCGCCAGATTTGTGCAGGCTCACCACCGATTAAGGCTTTGCCAAAAATTTGACCAACGTGGGTATGTGCATCAACAAAGCCAGGCATGATAGCATGCCCTTCCAGTGAGATCGCTTTTTTGATTGTTTCAACTGGACCCATATCAACAATGCGTCCGTCTCTGACCTCAATAGCCCAGTCATTCTTTACGCCTTCAGGGGTTAGGAGGACTTGTGGTGCAATTGCATAATTGTCCTGGGAGAGGAGAGAAGATAATTCCATAATGGGGAGGCCTGTTGAAAGAGTTATGATGGCGGAAGATCCGCCACCTTTTGTATTGTCGACTATTCTAAGGTGATGCGTGAAGCATCAACCGCAGACAATGGCCCTGTAGCAAGATACTTTTTTATGAGTTCGCGTGAAGGTTCTACATCAACCATGCCCTTGCTGACGACCCAGTTTGCTTCAACTTCAAGTACGTCAAGGAGTCCATTTGCCAAACCAATCTCATATTCAGCTTCAGCCCAACGAGATTTAATCAATTCTAGTGACATGACCCCTTCCATTGCTTCTGCAAGTGCCATTTGCGCACCTTCTGGCTCGGCTTTGATATATTCTTCTGCTTTGATTAAAGCGCGTAAAAAGCCTTCCAGTTCAGCGGATCTATTTTCAAGCATGTCTGGCGTTGCTGACAATACAAACCATGCAACATAGGCGTCTGATCTAAATTCGCGATAATCATCACCAAGTACTTTTGCAGCGCTTGCATAAAAATCAGGGAACATAACACCCGCATCAATATCACCGCGCGCAAGGGCAGGAACGATATCAGGTGGTGAAACATTGATGACTTCGGCAGAAACACCATTGGTTTCCAAAAGACGTTCTGTGAAAAATTCGGTATTAGACCCTTTTGTCGTGCCAATTTTTTTGCCTTCAAGGCTCGATATGTCCTCAAAGCCAATAGAACCTTTAGAAATCAAGCGGTTTGCAACATACCGCGATAATGTTGTGAAAGTTCCAAATGGTTGTTCGCGCATTGACGCAATGGAAACAGGGTATTCTGCCATGAATGCAACATCCAATTGCCCGCCAATCAGCGCTTCTAAGGCTCTACGCCCAGATGTAAATTTGGTGAGTTCAAGTTCGATACCTTCTTCAGCAAAATATCCATTTGCCTCAGCGACCACAATGGGCACTGTTTGCAGGTTGGGAGCCGATCCCAAACGAATTGTATCAGCCAAGGCCCCACCAGTTAAAATCAAAGAAGTAACCGTAGTTAAGATGAGTTGTTTCATGTCCATTTTATTCTCCTTTTAGTCTTGTTCATATTGTCTTAGTAGTTGAAGTATTTGTGCGCGTAATTTCAGAAAATCATCTCCAAAGCGATCGATGGGGCGTGGCCGGGATATATTAACAGGTATCTTTTCAACAATGCGCCCGGGGCTTGGCGACATCACGTAAACGGTGTCGGCTAGCCTGAGCGCCTCATCCACATCATGGGTCACAAACAAAACGGTTTTTTCCCGCTTTGACCAAAGCTCGGTGAGCAACTCCTGCATGCGCAATCTGGTTTGTGCGTCCAATGCGCCAAATGGTTCATCCATTAAAAGAACGTCAGGATCAGATGATAAGGTTCTAGCTATGGCAACGCGTTGCTTCATACCACCCGAGAGTTGACCAGGATATTTTTTTGCGTGCTCGTCTAGTCCAACTTCCGCTAGAGCAATATGCGCACGTTCCATGCGCTCCGAACGAGAAAGACTCAACCTTTTGAGTGCAAAAATGACATTTTGAAGCGCGTTAAACCAGGGAAAGAGCGCAAAGTTCTGAAAAATGACACCGACACTTTCATCTGGTTTTTCAACCTTCCGCCTGTCGACATAAACCGCGCCAGATGTAGGTTTTACAAAACCAGCCACAGCGTTAAGCATAGTTGATTTTCCGCAACCCGACGGGCCGATGAGAGCAGTAAATGTACCCGGCTGTAATTCTAGATTCGTTGGGCTTAACGCAATTGTTTTATTTTCACCTTTACCAAATTCAACCGAAAGATCGCAAATAAGCACTTCGCCCTTTTTCTTGGGTGTTGTGAATTGATCTTCGGTTTGTCCCTCGTTCATGATGTTCTACAATGCCACCCGCTTGCGCCCAAACGTTGCGGGCAACATTAAAATTACTATTCAAAAGAACATAAGCATGCCGTTTTCTTAGGTAGCTTCTGCTCCTGGTGGGTGAAGTATGTCGCGGCAGATTTCACCTGTCCAATGCTATATTAGAACAGGGGTGTTGCAATCTTAGCACCAATGTCTAACATCAAAAAAAATGTTATTTAAGCTATGAAAAAATTTCTTATCTTATTGAAATATTTAAATTATTTATTTTGTTGATGGGAGTTCTTGGACTTCTCCACACTGGTTCTATGTAAACTAATGGCCATTGCAAACTGGTATTGAAGGTTATTATACTTGCTGACTAAGACTGTAATTTTATTCATATGAATGTTGTTTTAAGACTGTAATTAGGCCCCATCATTCGTGACATTATAAAGACTTCAATTAGGAGAGTTTTGCGCAATGTTCAATTTTTTAACTCAACAGGCTCGACCTTTGGTCTCTATCATTTTTGTGATTTCTGTTTGGCAATTTGCCCATGTTGCGGGATTGACCAATAAGAATTTATTCCCCGGACCTTTTGAAGTTGCTCTTGCTTCAGTCAAACTATTCAATGATGGTGTTTTAATCAAAGACCTCAAGACTTCGACCTCACGAGCAGCGATAGGTTTTGGGATGGGTGCTTCACTTGGTATATTGTTTGGTATTCTTACCTCAAGAGTGTCCTTGATACGCCTAGCACTCTATCCATTTTTCAACATTTTAAGGCCAATTCCTGCGATCGCACTTGTGCCCATTGCAATTGTTTGGTTTGGCATTGGTGAAGAGTCTAAACATTTCGTCATTGCCTATACCGTTTTCTTGGCGGTGTGGCTCGCCACTCATCATGGTATGGAGCATATTCCCGAAACCTATATTCGCGCCTCAAGATCTCTCGGTGCGCCATGGTATAGAGAGTTTTTTGAAGTTGTTATACCAGCTGCAGCTCCTCATATATTTGCAGGCCTACGATTTGGGGCCGCTCTAGCGTTTCTTAGTCTTGTCGCTGCTGAACTTACAGGTGCATCAGCAGGCATTGGTTATCGGCTTGAGGAAGCAAGACAATATTTCCAAGTTGATCGTATGTTTGTTGGGTTAATCGAGCTAGGATTACTGGGCGCATCTCTGGATGCTGTTTTTGTCTTCATCAGCAAAAAGGTAGTGCATTGGCACGATACATAATTTGCACATCTATGGTGAAGTTCAAGTTTTCCGATAAATTGCTGCTATCGGACCGCCACCATCTGGTCCTTGATGTTCAGCACCACCAGAAATAAACAAAGATGTGTGGCCCATAACTGCAGCTATAGCTCCGCCTGTAAATCCTCTTGCATGCCGCGTTGAAGAAATATCACTGTCGTTAAGCATTGTGTGCCTATGGTCTCTGATATGGCCTGAGGTCGATGCTTCAGCTTTGGCCAATACAGCAAGAATATTTTCTTGTTCTTTGTCTTGCAGTTGAAACTTACTGCTTGTCCTTATCGTTGCCAAGATGGACATCAGCGGTTCGATATCTATTGCATCTTGCATCACGCCATAATTAACAACAAGATCTCCGATCCAGTTAGTGCTCATCCCCATCACCAAAATTTCGCAATGATCTAGCTCAACGCCTGCTGAGCAAGATGCTTTGGTACTAAAATAAGAGTAGTCGTTGCAGATAACGCTGTCGGACAATTCTTCGATAGAGATCTCATCAAGTGCAACAGCAACCCCCAAAGCACTTGCACCACGGGATAAACCCATTGATTTTAAAGTGTCGTTAGTTGCTGTTCTTTTTCCATCGTAAGACTTTGATATTTGTTCAGATGTTAGAAGCGGGCATTTAATTTGCACAAAGTAAACATCGTTTGGATCGGTGATGCCTGCCTCTTGCATGGCGAATTTTACAGCTTTTTCGACGGCCTCAATCTGCCCAACTCGCCCAAGTTTCCAAGGCTCTATTATCTGTGTTACAGCTGCTCCAAATGCTAGTGACTTTTGATGATTTGGTTTGAGCTTTTGTGTCTCCTTGTTTGACGCAGTAAATACAAGCCAATGAGGTGAAAGCCCGCCCTCCGTGCCGCCCGAGATAGTAACACCAATTTTCCTAAGTGCCGTTTCATTAACATATGCGAGCAGCAAGTTGTGAAGCGACTGCACAGCAAACCCCCTCGTGAAGTCATTTACACACCCATTGCCCTCGGTTTTACCGAGAATTGCAATGATATCTGAGGCATCTATTTGACCTGTTTCAATAAGTTGCTTGATCTGAGAAACATCATTTGGTCCCATCATGGGGAGTTTATATACTTGTGCCTGCCGCATTTTTTCATCCTATAAATATCGTGCCTACTTTGTTTCAGATATGGCGCACATAGAATATGACATAGCTTGGTGTTGTTGTGTTGTGCTAAAATTCTTGATTCTTGTTGCTTTTATTGCAACGCCGTGACATTTTCTGGCAATGAAGCATTTAACTACATTCCGTTTGATTGATACTGTCGCCCAGACAAAGTCTATCCGTAAGGCGGCTGAAACAGCGGCGATTACGCCATCAGCCCTATTAAGGCGCATACAAGGATTTGAGGATGAGCTTGGTGAACCGATCTTCGAAAGGTTGTCCGATGGTGTAAGATTGAACGCTGCAGGTGAATTGGTTATTGACCATATAAGAAAACAATTGGCAGAGACCGACAAATTGCGATCAAGGCTTGGGGATTTATCTGGGGTCAGATCTGGTCATGTTAGTATTGCTTGGAGTCAGGCGTTAACATTTGATTTCCTCCCTAAGGAGGTAAACAAATATTTAACCCAATATCCAGACGTCACGTTTGATATACAGGTTTTAGATCACAGTGCGGCGGAAAAAGCACTGTTGGATTATTCCGTGGATTTAGCATTTATTTTTGATCCCAACCACATACCTGAATTTCAGGTTACAATCGCCGTCCAACAACAATTGTCCGCATTGATGTCGAAAAACCATCCCCTGGCTGAAAAAGAAACTCTTCGTTTAAATGCATGCATGGATTATCCGTGGGCGCTTCCGTCTAAGATTTACGGTGGTCGAGTGATGCTGGAGAGAGCGCTTGCGTTTAGTTCGCACCAACCAGATGTCAAAATTCAATCCAATTCCTTCGAATTTTTGAAAAACTATGTCAGATACTCAGATGCTTTATCATTTCAAATACCAATTGGATTGCATGAAGAGACACTAAGCGGTGATTTAAGGCTTAGACAAATAGATACCAAGGATTTAAGCCCAAGTTTACTGTTCTTTGGCCAAAGAGCTGGGCGCACCTTACCCGTTGCATCTGCCCAGTTTGCTGATCAGGTTATAAAAAGCCTTGCGCAACTTTACCCATTGGCAGGATCATAGCTCAGGGTTAGTTTTTGAATTTTTAAAAGGGAAAAGTCTGCAATTGGCACCTTTCGAAACCTGATGAACAGTGCCGAAATGTCTGCTTCAGTAGCTCAGATTGCCAAAACACTGCAAGAATTTGAATTCAATGG
>CAJQOR010000236.1 GCA_905479965.1 uncultured Rhizobiaceae group bacterium
CCTATTTTCATATTTGGTTTTGATATGGGCATCAACGGTGCAGCAACGGCAACGGTTATTTCCCGCTTTATCATGGTCTCATTTGGCCTTTATGCACTCATTAAGGTGCATGACCTTTTAGCTGCACCAAATCTGAATACGCTTCGTCGGGAAATAAAGCCGTTTTTGATCATTGGAACGCCAGCAATATTAACACAGCTAGCAACACCAATCGGCAATACATATATGACCGCGACGATTGCCGAATATGGTGATTCAGCCGTTGCAGGCTGGGCCGTAGTCGGCCGGATTATACCGGTTGCGTTTGGTGCTTTATTTGCGTTGTCTGGTGCTATTGGACCTATCTTGGGACAAAACCTTGGCGCACGCAGATATGACAGAATTGAACAAGCGATCAAAGATGGCTTCATCTTTACGATCATTTATGTCGTTATCATTTCTGCTGTTCTAGCACTTGCACGTCATCAGATTGCTGATATTTTTGGAACCGAAGGTGATGCCAGATTAGTTGTCACGTTTTTCTGTCTTTGGATCGCGTCCAGTTTCTTGTTTAACGGTATGCTGTTTGCAGCCAACGCTGCCTTTAACAATTTAGGTTATGCGTTTTACTCAACTATGTTCAATTGGGGACGTTCAACGCTCGGAGTTATCCCATTTGTGTGGGTTGGATCGCAATATTACGGCATTGAAGGTGCATTAGTTGGCTATGGTTTAGGTGCTGTGTTCTTTGGGATTATGAGTGCTATCGTTTGCCTACGCGTCATCAAAAAACTAGAAGCGCGAGAGCACGACAAGGATGATGATCAAAACCATCATTATCCGCCCGCTGCAAACTCTCCATTTACCAGCGGCAAAGCATCAGCGCTTTAACTGAGCGCGCTATCAAGTTCAAATTTAAGCACATCACGAATGGCTGCGCTTTGCTTTAATACATCATCAGCGTTCATAAAATCTAAAACGCGAAAATCGTGAACATCTGGCACAAGGAAGATGTCTGGCGGAGTTTTTTCAACTTTCTCAGCAATAATCGACTGCATCATTAATTGACTGGCACCAAATGCGGCATCTGTTGTGCTTGGTCTTTGGGATGGATCGCCCGTTGGAAAACCTGCGACATCAACAGCGATGGTAATATCTGCGAGCCCCTCAAGGACATCAAATGGGAGCGGGTTAAAAATACCACCATCAATCAAAAACCGCCCATCTCGATGCACAGGTTTAAAAATTGCAGGAAGTGCGGCTGAGGCGGCAATTGCAGACCGCAGATTACCATCATTCATGACAACTTCTGAATGGCCGTAAAAATCTGTCGCCAATAGTTGGGTTGGAATCTTGAGATCTTCAAAACTATATGGCAGTTCTTCGGGCATAAAAGCATCGATGATACGTTCGACATTAAACTGTCCTAGAGTGACGCCCTCAGAAATCACTGATTTCCAATTGGGACGCCTTGCTTTCCATAAGCGAGAAGCAACATTTGATGGTCGGCCGATGCTGTCCATCATAAATTCCCGGATATCCAAACCACTCATGCCAGCTGCCATTGCCGAGCTTATGATTGCACCGATGGATGTGCCAGATACTGCAACCGGCTTAATGCCCAATTCATCTAGAACTTCGATGATATGGATATGCGCGATACCCCGCGCACCGCCGCCGCCAAACGCAACTGCTACCGACTTATCCGCCATGATATGCCCCTTTAAGTCTTACGATCTTGCCAAATATGAATAAAACCAGACGTTTGTGTCACCAAATGGGCGCTTGTCTAATTGAGTAAAACGGTCATCAAGATCTGGTTCGATATCGCTTCGCTCTTCCAATATTATTAAGGCCTGATCAACCATCCACCCATTATCAACGGCCGATTTAATGGCTTTTTCACCTAAACCTTGAGCATATGGTGGATCAGCAAACAAAATCGTGAATGGTTCAAATTTGCTAAGGGGGCCGAGTTTGGTAGCATCGCGCTTGAAGATTTTTGTGCAGCCATGAAGCGATAAATTATCGGTGTTTTGCCGAAGCAATCCTCGCCCCTCGATGCTCTGTTCGACAAACAAAACAAATTCGCAACCTCTGGAAAGAGCTTCGATGCCGACAGCGCCAGTGCCGGCAAATAATTCGAGCATACGCCCATCTTCGAGTTGTTCAGAATAGGAATGCTCTAGAATATTAAAGATGCTTTCGCGCGTACGATCTTTCGTTGGTCTGATATTTTCCGTCTTAGGCGATGCTATTGATCGTCCACGGTATTTACCTCCGACGATCCGCATTGCCGCCCTTTTTACCTTTGAAGTTTACACCATCGGGCTTTTTGCCATCACGAAACGGTTTCTTACCGTCACGAGATTGCTTTTTACCATCGCGCGTTTGGTCAGAACTTTTTTGATCTGATTTCTTTGACCGAAAGCTTTTATGAGGGTCCAGCTTATCTTTAGGGCGATGCCAATTTCCTTTGACAGGTTCATTGCCATAATCAACTTCCTCGTCTTTGCGCTCAACACGTGGACGACCACCTTTTGCCATCCAAACGTTAGCGGCTCTATTTCGCGGCCCCCTTTGACGCGGACGTTCTTCTTCTTGATCAAATTTATTGTCGGAAAATTTGCGTTTTCCATCTGGACCTTCAGGACGCGTGCCCAATCGATCTCGAGCACGTTCTTTGTGCTCGGTGCATTGGGTTTGGATGTTAACCGCCTCATTCGCCTCTCTTATGGACCTTTCCAATTGGGTGAATTGGCCGAGGGGGGTGTGGT
>CAJQOR010000237.1 GCA_905479965.1 uncultured Rhizobiaceae group bacterium
CTTTGCAGTACTTGGGCGAGACCGGCGCAATGTAGCCCGCACACGTGCCATGAGTTCTGTTACAGAATATGGCTTGACAATGTAGTCGTCAGCACCTGTATCCAAACCACGCACACGATCTGTTTCTTCACCACGCGCAGTCAGCATAATCACAGGAATTTCAGACGTTTCTTTTTTGCGTTTTAGCTGGCGACAAACTTCAATTCCCGATAAATTCGGTAACATCCAATCAAGAAGAATAATATCAGGGATGATCTCTTCTGCACATAAAAGCCCCTCTTCGCCATCAGTTGCCCTAGAAACAGTAAAACCATCTTTTTCCAGGTTATATGCTAGCAATTCCATCTGCGACGGTTCATCTTCTACGACCAAAACTCTTGCTGCCGAAAAGTCTGACATTGGGAAATCCCTCTTTGGCTTACAAAACCTACTCGTCCAAATCTACAGTGATAGACGATGTTAAATCGCTCTTAGCGCGATCATCATCAGGCAAAGCGCCACTGACCATATAATGGACCTGCTCTGCAATATTTGTCGTATGGTCACCCATCCGCTCAAAATTCTTTGCGATAAACAATAAGTGCATGCATGACGTGATATTGCGCGGATTTTCCATCATATATGTGAGCAATTCACGAAACAGCGTATTGTGAATGAGATCAACATCTTCATCCTTATGACGCCAATGATCGGCCATGTCTTTGTCACGTGCGACATATGAATCCACAACGCCCTTTATCATTTCCTGCACAATTTCACTCATTCGAGAAATCGTTTCATTAGATGACCCAAGCGGCGTCAACTCAGTGACAACACTCGCGCGCTTTGCAACGTTTTTGGCATAGTCACCAATCCGTTCAAGATTGCTCACCATTTTAAGCGCGACAACAACAGCACGAAGATCTTGCGCCATCGGTTGACGTTGCACCAAAATACGGATTGCCATGTCACCGATTTCGGTCTCGAGCTGGTCCACACGCTTATCAGAAGCGCGGATGCTTTCGACCAATTCTAAATCCTGTTTCAGCAAGCACGTGACGCAGTCATTGACCTGTGCTTCAACAAGCCCAGCCATTTCCAATACAAGTGTTTCAACGGTCTTAAGATCATTGTCAAAAGACGTTACGATATGCGCATCATTGTTCATTTTATTCTCCACTAACCAATACGGCCAGTAATGTAATTTTCGGTACGATCATCTTGCGGATTAGTGAAAATCTGGTCTGTATCACCATGCTCAACCAAATTACCCAAATGGAAAAATGCAGTTTTTTGGGAGACACGCGCGGCTTGCTGCATGGAGTGCGTCACGATGATGATCGTAAAGCGTTCGCGCAATTCATCAATCAGTTCTTCCACAACAGCCGTTGCAATTGGATCAAGCGCAGAGCATGGCTCATCCATCAGGATCACTTTTGGTTCAATAGCAATTGCACGTGCAATGCAAAGACGCTGCTGCTGGCCACCGGAAAGTCCGGTACCTTGCTCTTGAAGGCGATCTTTTACTTCTTCCCACAACCCGGCACGTTTTAAACTATGCTCAACCACATAATCCATTTCATCTTTTGATGTCACGGTTTTGTGGATGCGCGGACCATATGCAACATTATCGTAAATCGATTTTGGGAAGGGATTAGGTTTTTGAAAAACCATCCCAACATGCGCCCGCAGCGCAACCACATCAACATCTTTGGAATAGATGTTTTGGTTCTCAATAATCACTTGTCCTTCGACGCGCGCAATATCAACGAGATCATTCATTCGATTGATGCATCGTAGGAATGTCGATTTACCACATCCAGATGGACCGATGAGTGATGTCACCTGATGTTTTTGGAAGTCAAGGTCAATCCCAAACAGAGCTTGTTTTTCGCCATAATAAACTTCAACATTTTTGGCCTGAATAATTGGGCCATTTTCATCCAGCGTTTTTTCAAACTCGCTCATTTTTTGTTCACTCTCAACAGAATTATTCAACATCTCGACCGATCCCTTCCGTTTTAGAATCTACGTTCGAATTTTCGACGAAGTACCACCGCAAATAAGTTCATCAACACCAGGAACAGCAACAGCACTATAATTGCCGCTGATGTTTTTTCCAAGAAGCCACGTTGTGGCGCGTCTGCCCAAAGGAAGATTTGCACCGGCAACGCTGTTGCTGAATCTAAGAACCCTTTTGGCACGTCCGCAATAAAGGCTACCATACCAATCATCAACAAGGGTGCTGTTTCACCCAAAGCGCGGGCCATACCCACAATCGCGCCCGTCAACATTCCAGGAAGCGCAAGTGGCGCCACATGATGGAATGTTGTCTGAATTCGGCTGGCACCAATGCCCAATGCTGCTTCACGAATAGATGGCGGAACCGCTCTTAATGATGCGCGCGAGGCAATGATAATGGTCGGCAAAGTCATCAAAGCCAAGACCATACCACCCACCAAGGGTGATGAACGAGGAAACCCAAAGAAGTTTAGGAAGATCGCCAAACCTAGCAGACCAAAGACAATGGATGGAACTGCGGCAAGGTTATTAATGTTCACCTCAATAAACTCGCTGGTACGGCTTTTCTTTGCAAATTCTTCCAGATAAATCGCAGCACCCACGCCCACAGGAAATGAGATTAAAAAGCAAATAACCAATGTAAGCGCTGACCCCACAAGCGAACTTAAAATGCCCGCAAGCTCAGGTTCGCGCGAATCGCCATTTGTGAAAAATCGTTTATTAAACTGACGTTTAGATTCGCCGCTTTCGATCAGTGAGTTGACCATACCAATTTCAAGATCACTGAACTTTCGTTGGTTTTCTTCAAGATCAACATTAACACCACCTTTTAAGAAGATGTCCGCATCGTCTGAGGCAAGCAACCAAACGTCCACAACCTGTCCGACAGCACTTGGATTGTCTTTGACATATTGCTTGAGTTCAAGCGCTGAATCTGGGCTGAGCAATCCATAAAGTTTGCGACGGTCCTTGCGTCCCGTTACATCCGGAAATCTTTCCTTCAACGCATCGCGCACAATCGTTCTGTAAGACGCGCCATCAGCATCACTTGGATCCACATTGTCGGGTCCAAGATCGACCGTCAGTTTGATATTGCTCTCGCGCAGCGCACCAGAGCCTGTCCAAGCAATGGAGCCAACCATAACGACAAGAAAGCCGATCGCGAAGATAATTGCAGCTAGACCACTGAGCTTAAAAAGACGCTCAGATGTATGGCGACCCTGAAGGCCAGCTGCTTCTGTCGAAAATGAATTAGTCATATTGCTCTCGGAAGTGATTTACAATTTTAAGCGCGATTACGTTCAGGATCAAAGTGATCACAAACAAGAAGAGGCCAAGGGCAAAAGCTGAAAGTGTTTTAGCACTGTCAAATTCCTGATCACCCGTCAGCAAAGTCACAATTTGTACTGTCACGGTGGTGACGGCTTCAAAAGGATTGAGTGTTAAGTTTGCAGCAAGTCCAGCGGCCATAACAACAATCATGGTTTCGCCAATAGCACTTGATGTTGCGAGCAGTAGACTGCCTGCTATACCCGGAACAGCGGCAGGCAGAACTACTTTGCGCACTGTTTCAGCATGTGTAGCACCCATACCAAG
>CAJQOR010000238.1 GCA_905479965.1 uncultured Rhizobiaceae group bacterium
CTGATTTCCACAAGATTTGATCTGAACCTTAAGATATAAAAACCCATGGTCGCCAAATGCGTTGGCATAATCCAACCACTCTCATTGCCATTTGAGATCAAAGCCGGTTGAATTTTAAGTGCAGCAACCAATTGACCGTCCATTTCTTCCCAAGGACGCGTTAGATTACGCTGTTCAATAACTTCGACAAAGTCTGCGCGCGCTGCTTGGAGAATTCCGTGGTAAGCATATAACTGGCCAAAAGAGAACCAAAATCTGTCGTCTGCTCTTGTATCAAACCAACCTGCATTACTGCTTTCAGACTGTTTTCTTAAAATGTCAGATGTCGAACCAATATCAGATGCAATCCGATCGAGAAAACGAATGAGGTTATCTGCACGCGCATCAAACACAGTGTCACATTTTACAAGCCGCTCATTATAGCTCGTCAAATGACCAATTCCGCTGCGGTAATAGCTCTGCGACGGGGTAGTAAATCCAAATGGATTTAAACTAAAATACCAACGCCCCTCATCTGTCTGCATGACACCGCGTGCATCTTGAAGATCATTATCAATTTGCGATGTTCCACGCACACGGCCAAGTGTATCAACCAACTCAGCTGTTGTCCTACGAATAGCTTGGTTCACACCACGCTGAAAACTGGCTTTGTTATCAAAGTACGGGGTATTATCCCAATCCAATCCAAACAAACCAGCTTTATAAAGAAGGCTCGATGATACCCAGCCATTTTGATTAACATTAAAGTCAATCAAGTCGCTGGTCACAGTCACGATACCTGACGGCGCGCAAATATCATTTCCCACAACAGTTCCAGGAACTGCGGCTTCTGAGAACTCATATTTACTTGTGTAACTGGTATCAAATCCATGCCAAAATTGAGTTGAATATGTGAACATTCCATATCCACCAAAAATAACAATCACGACAAACGCGATGATGATTTTCAAGATAAAGCCACTTGCCTTAAAAAGAGCAATCAGAGCGATAAAAGGGGCTAATATCCATGCGATTAGCTTTGCAATTCCACGCTTGATGGCATCAAACATATTTCCGAAAAACTCTATAATTGGATCAAGCATGGGAATATCCCCCCTCAGTTTGGTAAAGTCGTGACCTTAGATCTTGCTTGTCTGATAGATATGTATCTTTGAGTTTAGAAACAACCTGCCGTTTAAACTCATCGCTATAATTTTGATAAACTTCATAAAATCCTTGTTTGTCAAAAACAAACCGCGAGACAAAATCAAACGGTGTTAAGCGCGAAACCAACCGATTTACCAGCCATTTTTCATTATGCTTAGGGTTTGCTCTACACAGCAACAACCACTCGCTCTTATTGATATCTTTCGATGAAAGCTTGCCAACATCATCAATTTTATCAAGCATCTCCTGATAATACCCATAACGCCCATCACTTGCGATCTTACGGTTATTACCGCGCAACCATGATCGAATATTGCTGTCGGACAGATCATCAAAAGTGATATCTTCACCTTCAGAACGCAGGATATCGCGTATCACCATTTCGGCACGATGTTCTAATAAGTTAGATTTTTTGATCCACTTTTTCATTGGTAATTGCAGCCGATTAGTTGATTTTAAATAATCAAAAATTCGGGCATGATCATCAATATCTAAATAGCTAACCTGCCAGGGTCGTGAACGCCGGAAACCAGGTGCTTTTGAATCACAAATGATTGTTGTCGTGCGTTCGTCTCTAAAGACAAAAACACCGCCAAAATGATTTGCCCAATACGACCCTTGATCAAAAACGAGATGTTGCGGAACCAGCTCATTGTTGCGGATGTCCCCTGTTTTTGCAGCTAACTCGACCATGCGATTGAGCATTTCATCATCCCGCCAGGCAGTTTTAGATACATTAAGATGATCAACCAACGAACGTAGTTCGTTTGCATTATCAAGCAGAAAATCCGCTGATTTAACTTCAAACTTTACCTCTTCAATCGACAACAGATCATCAATATCTTCAACACGTGCAATGGGATCGTCAATCTCGCCATAAAGCGCATCTTTAATCGTCACCGCCCGTAATGCACGGCCGTTATCGTTAAAAAACTGATGCATCAACCAACCGGTATTTGAAAACTTAGTATGAACGACTGGCAAATGTTCTTGATCCGGCGATAATATGATAAAACGGCGATTAACGCCCAGAGGATCAAGATAGTTTTGATCATCCATCTCCTCGGCAATCTCCGGCGAAAAGCCAGTCATATCAATATGGAATTCAGCCAACTCTGTAGCTTTGAGCCCAAAACCTTTCATTGCTTTGCGATAACGATCAACCAAGTAGGATTGGTTAACGAGCATAAGCCGGCCATAAATCAGATCATTTTGATAAAGAAGCTTCATCTTATTACCTATCCGACCACCTGCCATCGGCGCGCATGGCTTCTATTTCTGCAACCGCGCGCTCACGCTGACGTTCACGTTTGATGATGTCTTCCACGGCCGCGGCATCACTCTTATCGGTATATCTAAATTCACTATCGGCATAGCGATTGATTTCCTGCATCACCATATCGAGAGTAAACGGCTGACGAAGTTCACCAATCATTGCTGATTTCTCATCATAACTTTTATGCATAAAAGCTTCGGGTGTTTCAAACCATTCGTCTGGCAGCTCGACATCCATCGCACGCATTTTTATGGCATCAGTAATGTTCTTAATCGCGCGGCCTGTAAAGCGAGGTTCGGCGCGTTTAATCGCGTAAAGATAAGAACCAACATCAGCCATAGTTTTGATTGCCCCGTGGTTTTTCTCAAAGTGCTCCCACACAGCCACAAGCCCGTCTTCTTTCGGTCTATCATGACCTTGATAGCTTGCAGATACAGCCTTCTTGATCTGCTGACCATCAAATAGCTCATGATCACCCAGTTCAATAGAATGGTTTTTCCCAGCTAGAAGAACGAAAATATCGACATAATCATCTTCGGTTTGTGGGCCATCGACCAACCATCTTGCACTTGCGCGTTGGCGTAATGCATCATCAACATTTTCAGGATAGTTTGAGAACATACCAAAAGCGCAATTACCGCGAACAACTGTTGAAGCACCCGCAAAGCTCTCCATCAACACAGCTGTGACTTCTTGTTGACCTGCAGATGATTTATCATCTGATCGACGAGCTGCGACCTGATCAATATCATCGATCGTGCCTAAAGATATCGATCTTGGATCGATAACGTTATTGACAAATTCCTTACAGTTCTGACCCGATTTACCTTGATATGATGAAATCTGATCAACACCAAAATTTTCATAGTGGAATGGATACCCAGCAACCTGACAATAATCATTGATCATGCCAGCAAGCATCTGAATAAGAATGGTTTTACCCGTCCCTGGCATTCCATCACCAATGAAGGTGAACACAAAACCACCATGTTCAACAAATGGGTTCATTTGCCTGTCAAAATCATAAGCCATCAACATTTTTGCAAGTTTAAGCGCTTGATACTTGGCAATGTGGTTACCAATGATCTCATTAGGTTTTTTAAAGTTCATCACCAGCGGCTTGCGCGCTTTACCTGGCGGTGTTTCAAAACCATCTAAGTTAAAATCATCTTGTTCAATACGAATATGGGTATGCTCAAAACCTTGGAGCGCAACAAAACGGCTACGACGCGCCAATAATGCAGAGATGGTTTCCTCAGCATAAGATCGACTACGCGCAATCAATGCTTCATCGTCTTTCACATCAGATAATGCTTCATCTAAACCAGCAATTATGCTTTTAAGCGCATCTTGCGATGTATCAAAATTAAAGTCTGGTGCTTCAACATCAGAAACACTTTCAGTATCTGATGGAAGGTGGCGCAGCATATAGGCTGCCCAAGAAAACACAGCAACATAAGCGGAGGCTGATAATAGGTTTTTATAGTTTTTTGCATCTTCGCCTGCGAGCGGTGATATCGCATTGCGTGATTGCAGATCTTCCAAGCCTGTCGACTGAGAAAACACATCCGAAACCGCAAGCGCAATTGCAGCCCCTCGGCGTGACCTGAACAACAAATTATGCTGCGGTACTGATAATAAAGAGTCCGTCGCATTTATGCCTTGGAGCGTTGATGACAACTCAACTTCATGTGTGCGGCGTGCACCACGAGAGGATACGGTCGAAACAAATCGGCGACGCGTTCCCGCAAGCGGTGTTGAAGATTTCGCCTCACCCGCAACCATTAAAATAAACCGTGTGACCAAAGATTGGGCCGTGTGATGGTGCTCAGTAATCTGGTCTTCATGAATAGTGGTCAAACCGCTGCTCTGTTCCAAAGTCTAAACTCCTATAACTTGATTGCCTGAAATTACATAAACGGTAAAACCATTAAAAATCTCAGCCGCTTTTCCATCCGCGTATAGCGCTTGATATGCATCATGTGGCACCAATGCATATTTCTCATAATAACTTACACCTTGACGCGTTGCTTCTAAATCATCTGTATTGATGTGGAACTCTTCGCGCGCGGGACTTGAAGACCAAATTCCGCGTTTGGCTGGGATTTCAGCCTTTGAGAAAACTTCCTGCATAGTCCAAGTGAGCACCCATGCATTTTCTGGCTTTCTCACATTGGATAATATTTCAGACACGCGCTTATTGTTTTCCGTTAAGCCTGCCCCATAAAACGGCCCAAACACAAAACGCCTCAGGAGTTTTGGATGCAAGAAATCAAAGTCCTCATCCAAGTTTTGCGCTATTGTTGTTGGACTTAACGAATAGGAGTTGTTTTTCTCAACAAAATCATCAAATTCGAGTGCAAATTGGGGGTTTAACAAACCACCCACAGGAAACGGTATATTGAGATTTTGCTTCAAATTACCATTTTTTCCGATCAACATATCGGCAATTGACTTACTTGAATCCTCAATTTTCGCCATATAAACAATCGGCAAAGTACGACTTCCATCAAACGCGCCCCAATGGACATGATAAGATGGACGTTTTGTTTTGGAGTTGATGGAAACTTCAATCGTTTCTGGCAAAATCAGCGAGTTAAAGATCTCACCTTTTTGGATGTGCTCTAAATAAGCCCGCTCAGCCATGTTTTCCTGCGCCTCTTCAGGAAAGCCCTTGCGTGACAAAATATGATCAATCATATCAGCCTTGAGCGCACTATGATCTTTTAAATTGGCAAGCCGCGCCTCAGCGCCCTTACGATCCGCTTCCAGCTCAAGCACATTTTGAAAAATTGGGAAACCGCTATCGGCCTGATCAATTCTAAATCGCTCAACAAATCCTATTTTGTGGTGCCAACACGAAAAAGTTGCAGCCAACTTTTCCAAATAGGGCGCCAAAGTTCCACCAATTATCTCATGGCTATAAAGCTCTGAATCATTGTTCGATAAAAAGAGATTAAAACCATCAAGAGCAGCTTCCATTGCCTGGAAATACCGCTCAATTGGGCTTGAACTATCACGTCGGTTCAAAACCTGATCCTTAAGGTTTATTGTTGCACGTAATCCGCTGCATTATGCTTATCCATCACCGCTTGGAAACGGCGTGCAAACGCATCATCGGCCAGTTTCTTACGGCGCTGAATATCATCTGTTGCCAGCATGTTTTTCTCATGCATTTCCAGCAAGTCACCAATATGCTTTTGAGACGCGGCACCAATACCAGCCATTGTTTCCTCTGCTGCAGTATCAACTGCGCTACCAAGCGTATTGATCTTATGCGCAACATCTTGTTGAGCGGCCGTTTTCAATGAATCTTCAAGCGCTTTATAAAGAACAATACGTTGCTCAGTATCAATCGTTAGCTTGTTAATTAGAGTGTTTTGCGCGGCAATTTGATTGTTCAAAGAGTCTACAAATGTTTCAAACATCGACGTATAACGCTCAAGCGTTTGGCTTTCGGCGAGTAGTTCCTGCTCTTTTGCCATCGCTTCATTATATTCAGTGGAAATCTTAGCGCGATCAGCTTCAAGTTCAGTACGCTCTTTTTGATCTGTTGATGTTGAGATCTTGTTTTCAATATCCATCAGCATCGGATTAAGTTCGTTGATCCGGTTCTGCGTTGTTTCAAGTGCTTCCATTGCTGTTTTTCTGCGCTCAATAACTTCCGTCAGACTTGCTTCAGATGTTTTGTAACGTGTTTCCAGAACTGATTTTTGCTCTTTTAAGATCCCAACAATGGAATCGGATTTAGACAGTAATTCCTGCAGATTGCCTGCAAGCGACATGTTGCGAACACGATCCGAGCGCATGCGCTGCATTTTTTGCTTTGAAAAGATCCCGATGAATTTTTCATAAGCTGAATAGCTTTTCATGCTTTCAAATTCAGATCCAAAAACATTGGTCGCATCTTCAAGGCCGATGATCAGGTCAGCAATATTGCCTTCCATAACCTTTTGTTGCTTAAGCACATCGTCGATACGCGCGTTTTCGATATCAAAATCAGCATCACCAATCTTTGTATCCGCTTTGGCAAATTCGTCTAACACCTTGCTAGATTTATCGATCTTGCTGCGCATTTCTTCGACTTGAGACCGCGTCTTTTCAATTTCGCTATCCAATGATGCTATTGATGCCATTTTAACTCCCCGAACAAAGTCATCTCTCAGACCCACTCGTTATATCTGTTTTGTTACAACTTAATCTCTATGTAAGGCTGTAAGAGATAAAATCAACTTCTGGTCAATAATTCAACTGAATTATCGCTATTCATGACCAATCGCCTTTTTCCAGTGAACCCGGCAATATGAAACATAGCTTTCATTGCCACCGACTTGAATTTGTGCACCATCTTGCACAACCTTTCCGTCCCCATCAACGCGAACCACCATTGTTGCCTTGCGGCCGCATTCACAAATTGTGCGCACTTCACGCATTTCATCGCAAATCGCAAGTAATACCTTTGATCCCGGGAAGAGTTCACCTTTGAAGTCGGTTCGCAAACCATAGGCCATAACGGGTATTCCGAGTTCATCTACAATCTTTGACAATTGCCACGCTTGTGCTTCTGTCATGAAATTTGCTTCATCAACAAAGACACACGCAATATCGCCGTTTTGCAAATCTGCTTTTAGAATTTCGAACAAATCGTCATCTGGATGAAATGCGGTTGAATCGCTTGAAAGACCGATACGCGAACCAATCCGCCCAGCACTTCCGGCACGATCATCTAATGCAGCATTGAGTAAAACTGTGCGCATGCCCCGCTCTTGATAATTATATGAGGCTTGAAGAAGCAAAGTCGATTTGCCTGCATTCATTGTCGCATAATTAAAATAAAGCTTTGCTACTGGATATTCTCCCATATTATGGTGTTCATAAATGCGATCCGCAGATGCGAATTGCTACTTAATTATAACAATATCAACAAAATTGTTCCGACCATGAGTGAAAATAAAACAAATGTCATTCGAGAAACCAATGATGAAGCGCGTGCACTAGCCAAACACCTTATCCGCACGGCTAGATTTGGCGCCCTAGCTGTTAACTCAAACAATCCAGGGTTTCCATCTGTAAGCCGGACGCTAGTCGGGCTCGATACAGATGGCGCACCGCTGATACTAGTTTCTGAATTATCAATCCATACCAAAGCGATCATCGCAGATAATAAGGTTTCCATCTTACTCGGTGAACCCGGTAAAGGTGATCCAGTTGCCCATCCACGCATAACAATTACCTGCAAGGCAAATTGGATTGAGCGAACTGATCCGCGATTTAAAAACCTGCGTGCGCGCTTTATATCTCGTCATCCCAAAGCAGCACTCTATGTCGATTTTGCCGACTTTAGATTTTATCGTTTAGAACCTGTTAGCGCTGATTTAAACGGAGGTTTTGGCAAAGCATTTGCACTTAGTCCAAATGATTTTTTACTCAAAAATAAAATTGAAGATGAAATTGCCAGCGCTGAGATGAAACTCATCAGCAAATTCAACAACGATCACGCAAGCGATATGGCGTTGATCGCATCTGCTTATTTAGGAGATGATGAAAAGAACTGGCGCTTAATGGATATTGATTGCGATGGCGTGGGTCTTGCAAAATCTG
>CAJQOR010000239.1 GCA_905479965.1 uncultured Rhizobiaceae group bacterium
CCCCAAGATACGGCATTATCGACGATGTCATCGCCGTGACCAGGTCTTGCCGAGCGCACCAATTCCAAGATGGCATCAACAACTTTATCACTCACTGGCATAGCGCGCACGAGTTCCTGAATTGCGATGAGCGACTTTGTATCAAGTACGCTTTTAGCTGTGTTGTCATCGCGACCAGTTGTTTCTAATAGAATACGCTTTTCTGCTTCATCAGATGGATAAGGCACATCAACCTGCATTAAAAAGCGATCGAGCTGTGCTTCTGGTAACGGGTATGTGCCTTCTTGTTCCAGTGGGTTTTGTGTCGCCAGTACATGAAAAGGTTTTGGCATATCGTGGCGATGTCCCGCAACGGTGACATGATGCTCTTGCATGGCTTGCAAAAGCGCAGATTGGGTTCGCGGAGATGCGCGGTTAATCTCATCGGCCATCAGCAATTGTGTGAAGATAGGGCCGGGGATAAACTTGAATTTGCGATTTCCTTTTTCGTCTTCGTCTAAAATTTCGGAACCCAAAATGTCAGCCGGCATAAGGTCAGGTGTAAATTGAATGCGGCTTGATGTAATGCCCAACACGGTGCCCAAGGTTTCAACGAGTTTGGTTTTCGCTAATCCCGGTGCACCAACAAGTAAAACATGACCACCCGATAAAACTGAAACAATTGTTCGCTCAACAACGGATTCTTGACCAAAAATAACCTGACCAACCTCGGTGCGTACATTTGCCAATTGTTCAAGCGCCTTATCTGCGCGTTTTACAATTTCTTTTTCGCTCAGTCCTTTGTCGAGGTTTTCATTGGTTCCCATGTTACGATCTACTTTCAATGCTGATTAAAATTCATAACTGATTTGTTTTACGCAGCTTATTCTCTTACAGATGGCTGACAAGAGGGCAATGATGCACTATTTCGTTATCTAGTGCTTTTTGGACAGAATAATGACAAATAACAGCTTAACAAATTCAACGGACACCGGTGGCTTGGCTGAAATGGTTCGCCGAGCTATGGAAGATCGCAACTCAACAGATGGTGGTATGCCGCCTGTTGAAGCTTGGAATCCGCCGTTTTGCGGTGATTTGGATATGGAAATTCGCCGTGATGGTACGTGGTTTTATATGGGGACTCCCATGGGGCGTAAGTCGCTCGTGCGCCTGTTTTCATCTGTGTTGAGAAAAGATGAGGATGGAGAAACCTATCTTGTAACGCCTGTTGAAAAAGTGCGAATCAGAGTGATAGATGCGCATTTTCTTGCCGTTGAAATGCAAATTAGTGAAAATGAGAATGGTCAAATTTTAACGTTTAGAACCAATGTTGGTGAGCTTATCGAAATTGGGAAAGACAATCCGTTGCGGTTTGATATTGCCGGCAAAGACGCTGAGCTTAAGCCCTATTTGCATGTTCGTGGTCGGTTAGAGGCATTGGTCAATCGGGCTACAATGTATGACCTTGTTGCTTTGGGCGAGCAGATTGAAATTGATGGTGAACTTATGTTTGCTGTTAAATCAAACGGTGAAGTCTATCCGATTATGACGATGGCAGAATTGAACGCACAATCTTAATGAATAATTTTGCCAACCATTCCAGAAACTTTTCTGCACAAGAATTTGCTCAGCTTTCTAAAGCCGATCATCATGAGATATTAAAGCATGATCAGATCGAGTTGTCTGAAACGCATGGTGATCATCGGATAAATCCCGATTTATCAGGAGATTTGCAGAAGCTAAAACTCCGTCCCGCTGCGGTTTTAATACCGGTGATTGCCGATGATGATGTCGCACGTGTTATCCTTACGGTGCGGACAGAGAAATTGCGAAAGCATTCTGGGCAAGTTGCTTTTGCTGGTGGTGCAATTGATACAGATGATGCTTCGCCTGCACATGCAGCAATGCGTGAGGCGCAGGAAGAAATTGGCCTTGATACAAGTTACATAAAGACAGTCGGTCAGTTGCCGATTTATCGATCGCTAACTGGGTTTTCAATCACGCCAATACTCGCATTGGTGAAGCCTGGATATTCGCTTCAAGCCAGTCCGGATGAGGTTGACCAGATTTTTGAGGTTCCACTCATGGATTTGATGAACCCAGAAAACCATGTACGCGATAGTTTGATATGGCAAAATAAACGTCGATATTATTATACAATAAAACACTCCGAGCATAGAATTTGGGGTGTGACAGCGGGCATTATTCGCACGCTATATGAGAGGCTATATGCATGAGTGAAGCACATTCTGTGAAAGACCAAAGCTGGTTTAAAAATGAGCGCTTTCAAAACGTCTTTGCGTTATTAAATGCCGATGGTGGTGAAGCGCGTGTTGCTGGCGGTGCGGTGCGCAATTCGCTTATGGGTCACGATGTTGTTGATGTAGATATTGCTACAACTTTATTGCCAAATGATGTGATTGAGCGCGCTGAAGCTCGAGGTATGAAAGCTATTCCTACTGGCATTGGTCATGGGACAATTACGCTGGTGAATAAAGGTGCCACTTTTGAAGTGACAACTTTACGAGAAGATATTGAAACAAATGGTCGCCATGCGGAAGTGCGATTTGGAACAGATTGGCAGAAAGACGCGAACCGACGTGATCTTACGATCAATGGCTTATATGCTGACTTTGATGGCAATGTGATCGATCTCGTCGGTGGGCTTGATGACATAAAAAGCGCAAATGTGCGATTTATCGGTGATGCTGAGCAGCGCATAAAGGAAGATTATTTGCGTGTACTGCGTTTTTTCCGCTTCTTTGCCCAATATGGTAAAGGGCGTCCTGATGCAGAAGGCTTAAAAGCAAGCGCGCGCGCGGTATCAAATTTATCGCAATTGTCAGCCGAACGTGTTTGGAAAGAGATGCGCTTGCTGTTTGGTGCATCAGATCCCTCACGAGCCTTATTATGGATGCGGACAACAGGTGTTTTAACCGCTATTTTCCCGGAAACTGAAAAGTGGGGGATCGATAGTATTGGGCCGCTTATTGAAACGCGATCGGTTTTAGGATGGGATCGAGATCCATTACTTGTGTTGGAAGCAATTATTCCGCCTGATGGTGATCGCATTTCTGAAATGGCGAGCCGTTTAAAGATGTCAGGCAAAGAGCGTGATCGTCTTAAAAATTGGGCAAAAACGCCGAAAATTGCGCATGAACTTGCAGAGACGGCACTTGATCGACAGATTTATCGCGGATCATTGTCAGGTATAAAAGACGTATTGAAATTATCTTTGATAAGTTCGCGCGCTCGTGCGGAAGCAGATGATGCTGCAATGATTGAAACAGCGGGCTTTTCAAAGCTTCTTGCGCGCGCGACCAACTGGTCAGAACCTGAATTTCCTTTATCAGGTAAAGACCTTATCGCGCACGGAATTAGCGTTGGTAAAGATATGGGCGTAAAACTTAAAGAGTTGGAAGAGCTTTGGATTGAAAGCAATTTCAACTTAAGTAAATCTGATCTGTTGGAAAAACTATAGTTTTTCTAATTATGGGAATTCAACAATTGGGGGTAGGGACGACAAAATAGAGTCCACATTACCACCTGTTTTCAATCCGAAAATCGTGCCGCGGTCATAAAGTAGATTAAACTCAACATATCGGCCGCGTCGCACCATTTGTTCTTTTCGATCTTCTTGGGTCCAGCTTTTATTCGAGTTTGCATTGACGATTTTTGGATATACGACAGAAAATGCACGGCCTACATCTTGGGTAAACAAGAAGTCTGCATCCCATCCGCCATCTTCATCTGAGCTATGCAGCCAGTCATAAAAAATGCCACCCACCCCCCGTGCTTCTTTGCGATGGGGAAGATAGAAATACTCTTCACACCATTCCTTGTAGTTGGGGTAATTTGCAATTTCGTGTCGATTACATGCGATTTCCATTGCCTTATGAAACAGCTGCGTATCCGCATCTTCTTGCGTTCTGCGGCGATCAAGAACAGGCGTAAGGTCTGCACCGCCACCAAACCAGTTGCTAGACGTGACCACCATGCGTGTATTCATATGCACAGCCGGTACGTTGGGGTTTATGGGATGGCAGATTAGTGAGATACCTGAAGCCCAAAAACTTGGATCTTCTTCAGCGCCTGGAATTTGGCTGCGGAATTCAGGTGAGAATTCACCATAGACAGTTGATGTATGAACGCCAACTTTTTCAAAAATGCGACCTTTCATGATCGACATGAGACCGCCGCCACCTTTGCCTTCATCACGCAGCCAATCTGTTTGAACAAACTTGCCAGCTTCACCTTCATATTGCGGATTGTCGGCGGATTCTTCCAGCGCTTCAAAAGTCGCACAAATCACGTCCCTAAGGTTTTCAAACCAAAGACGTGCTTTTTCTTTTTTTTCTTCAATGTCATCGGGTAATCCGACTGGTAAATCAGGACGCTGTCTCATGAAAATCTCGATTACGTTTATATCACCCGTTCATAACAATATGCGGATCGGAATGCCATAGGTTGAATGTAATATCTAACTGCGTGTTTGTCGCATAGCTTCGCCAGTTATCATAGCAACTGACACAGCCAGATTTAATGATCGCATGTTGGGCTGCATTTCGATGAGGATACGTTCATTTACGCTGTCATGAACGCTATCTGGCACACCTGAACTTTCACGCCCAAACAGCAGCACATCATGTTCGCTATATGCGATATCACAATATGGTTGCGCAGCTTTGGTTGACGCGAGGATAAGGCGGTTGTTTTCGTTTTTATGCCAATCATAAAACGCCTGCCATGAAATATGACGCGTTAAATTTGTAAGCTCAAGATAGTCCATTCCGGCGCGTTTTAAGTTACGCTCGGAAAGGTCGAACCCTGCTGGTTCGATGATGTGCAATGATACACCAAGACAGGCCGCCATGCGCATAATTGTGCCGGTATTGCCGGGAATATCTGGTTGGTAAAGTGCAATTTGAATCATGTCGACTGGATAGAATGAATGGTGCAAATAGGCAACAGTCTTTTCATTTGTCCAACTTTGTTGCGCCGACGTAGCTAGCTTTTTGAAGTTGAGCGGATATAGTTAACACATGTGAAGTTCGCAACGAACAGTTGTTTGCCAAAGAGAAGGAGTATGTCGTTATGGATAAAATTGCCCGCGTTATGTCTCGCTCTCAATGGATTTCGGGTGCCATGCCTCAGCGCGCCCTTCATCTAATCTGGCCGGCATATAACGCTTAAAGTTCCCCCACGTTACGCCTTTTTGCCGTAGCTGCAGCCTCGTTTCACTTACACCAGGCTCCATCATTTAAATTCTATTCGCATTTATTTGCGAGTTCATTTTTTCCTTATCAGTATTTGAGACGCGTAGAACAACGTTTGGTCTTTACTGATTTCGTTATCGCATAGGACATTTTTCATGTTTTCTTGGTTTGAACAACGTATAAATCCATACCCTGACAGTGATGCTGTGTTGCCGCCAAAGGGTCTGTTTGCTTTTTGTTGGCATTATTCGAAACACGCATCTCCTTGGTTGTTGATGGGAACAATTTTGGTAGCCGGCATCGCAATCGGAGAGGTGCTGCTTTATAGTTTTATGGGTGATCTTGTGGATCATTTAACCAACAGTGATCCTGAAACCTTCTTTGAAGAAAAATCATCAACTTTATGGATGATGGGATTGGTGGTGTTGATTGGTTTGCCAATTATTTCCACGCTTCATGGATTGGTGACCCACCAAACATTATTGGGTAGCTATCCAATGTCGATCAGATGGTTGATGCACCGCAGATTGCTGCAACATAGCATGAGCTTTTTTGCAGATGAATTTGCCGGGCGTGTTGCGACAAAAGTTATGCAGACGTCTTTGGCTGTTCGCGAATCTGTGATGAAAATGCTCGATACATTTATCTATGTTATCGTGCAGTTTTTGGCCATGATTGTCTTGTTGATCAGTATTGATTGGCGGCTTTCATTGGTCTTCCTTGCTTGGTTTGCGATTTATGCCTCATTGCTTTTGTTTTTTGTGCCAAAGTTAAAGGTCATATCGCAAGCGCAGGCCGATGCGCGATCTATTATGACGGGCCGTGTTGTTGATAGTTACACCAATATTGGAACGGTGAAATTATTTTCCCATGCAGGACGAGAGCTTGATTACACAAGGGAAAGCATGGATCCGTTTTTGCACACGGTTTTTAAGCAAATGCGGTTGGTGACAAAGCTTGATCTTGGTGTGACCTATAACAATAACTTGTTGTTGTTTTCTGTAGCGGCGTTTTCAATCTGGTTTTGGTCAACGGGTAATATCACCATTGGTGCTATTGCCGTTGGAATTGCGCTTTCCTTAAGGCTTAATGGTCTGTCGCACTGGATTATGTGGGAACTCGCTGGGTTTTTTGAGCAGATTGGTGTCGTCCAAGACGGCATTAATATGCTTACGAAACCTGTTGAGATCAATGATATCGATCATGCCAAAGATCTAAGCGCCAAGGTTGGAACTATTTCATACAAAGATGTTCGTTTTCATTACGGCAAGGATAGCGGTGTGATCGATAATCTTTCACTTGATATTAAAGCTGGTGAAAAAATTGGTCTCGTTGGTCGTTCAGGTGCAGGTAAAACCACGCTTGTTAATTTGCTTCTTCGTTATTTTGATCTCGAAAAAGGTCAAATTTCAATTGATGGATTTGATATATCCAAAGTGACGCAGGATTCATTGAGGTCGCAAATCGGCGTGGTGTCGCAAGATACCTCGCTATTGCATCGTTCCGTGCGGGATAACATTGCTTATGGGCGTCCTGATGCAAGTGATGAGGAGGTCTTAGAAGCTGCGCGGCGTGCAAATGCATCTGAGTTTATTTCTGGTCTTGAAGATCTGAAGGGCCGTAAGGGGCTAGATGCGCATGTGGGTGAACGCGGCGTGAAGCTGTCCGGTGGTCAAAGACAGCGGATTGCGATCGCCAGAGTATTCTTAAAGGATGCACCTATTCTAGTGCTTGATGAAGCAACATCTGCACTGGATTCTGAAGTGGAAGCGGCCATTCAGGAAAACCTGTTTGAGCTGATGGAAGGTAAAACGGTGATTGCGATTGCCCATAGACTTTCAACAATTTCAGCTATGGATCGTCTGATCGTTCTTGATGGGGGTAACATTTTGGAAGAAGGTTCACATGACGAGCTTGTCGAGCAGGGTGGTATTTATTCGGATCTTTGGTCGCGTCAATCTGGTGGTTTCATCAATATCGACGAAAAACAAAAAGAGGCGGGGGAATAATTCCCGCCTCTGAGCAGTACGCCATTTTTTAAAGATGATTATTTGAATTTAGAATGATCCGGTGTCGTGCAAGAATCGCGCACGATCAGATCTCCATGTAATAGGGCGCTTTCGATTGGGATACTGCGATCTGGCAGATTGTCCAAGAGGTGGTTCATTGCAATCTCACCCATTTGCCGACGCGGTTGACGAATTGTGGTGAGCGCCGGTGTAACATTATTTGCAAATGGTATGTCATCAAAACCAATGACTGAGAAGTCTTTCGGCACGTTGAAGCCGCGAGATTGCAGAGCACTGATTGCACCAATTGCAGTGTCATCATTATAACAGAAAAATGCGGTGGGTAATTTGTCTTTGATGAACAGTTGCTCGATGGCCGAGCGGCCACCTTCGCTGGTGCCGTTTGCATTGACTTTCCAAACATAGCTTTCATCAAATGAGTTTGCTAAAGCTGCGCAATAACCCTGATGACGTAATTCTGAAACAGCGTCTCCTTGCGGGCCTGAAATATAAACGATCCGCTTGTGGCCAAGTGAGAGCAAATACTCAACCGCAAGCTTGGACGCATTGATATTATCGATGCCGACATAACTCACATCTGTATGCTCAATTGGCTGAGAGACGCTGACAAGAGGGGGCAATCTATTGCCACGATCTTGCTCGACGTCTTGGATCGGTATGCTGCCAGTTAACAGGATAAGCCCGTCTGTCATGCCTGATGCCAAAAAACGCATATAGTTTTCTTCAAGATTAGCTTTGCCTTCTGTCGCGCCGATCAATAATCCATACCCGCGTTGGTTGGCAATTTTCTCAAGCCCTGTGAGTATGCCAGGAAAGTTTGGATCTGAAATGGAATTGGTTAATACCATCACCATTTTTGAGCGCTGCATGCGTAAGTTTTGTGCCATCGGATTGGCACGATAGCCTGTACGTGCGATCGCGGAGGTGATTTTCTTGCGTGTGCTTTGCGTTACTTTTTCTGGGAAATGTAATGCCCGGCTAACGGTAGCAATCGATACGCCTGCAATTTTTGCAACATCTTCAATCGTCGCAGGTTTCTTTGTAATTTTTTCCAAACCGCTTTATCCAAACCGCCATCCCTGGCATGTTTCACACCCGCATACTTCAGCGTGACTCAATTTTATTTATCTAGTTCTATACTAAAATTACAGAGTTAATCCAACATTTTAACGTAGATGAATGTACCCAAAATGCTCGATAAAGCAAAATAAAAAGGTTTACATTGAAAATAAAAACGTTTACAT
Organism: uncultured Rhizobiaceae group bacterium; assembly: GCA_905479965.1. Next base: position 8,470 of record CAJQOR010000239.1, read on the forward strand.
TTTTTACAGATTGCAAAAACTTGCGGCTTTGGGAGGGGCTAAAATGTTTGAAGGCGCACGTAGTTCTAGTTCGATTTTAGCTGCTGATCGTATCAGCAAATCCTTTGGTGCAGTCCCTGTACTTTTCAGTGTGAGCTTTGATATCGAGGCTGGTGAAGTCCATGCTTTAATCGGCGAAAACGGCGCGGGCAAGTCAACCTTGATGAAGATCTTGGCAGGCTTTCACGCTCCCACTTCAGGAAACGTTTATCTTGATGGTCAGCCAAAGGTTCTGCCGCCAAATGGTAAGGCGGAAGATCTTGGCATTGTTCTCATT
>CAJQOR010000240.1 GCA_905479965.1 uncultured Rhizobiaceae group bacterium
TGACACATGATCCATCATTGGCTGATAAGTGCGCGAGGAAAATTGCAGTACGTTCGGGTGAAATAGAATCTTATACCGAGGCTGCGGAGTAATGGAAAATTCATTTCAACAGCTCAGCATACTTGAGAAATCCCGACTTGCGTTGCGATTTGCAGCGCGTGAAATGCGCGGTGGTTTACGAGGGTTTTATATTTTCTTAGCGTGCGTTGCACTTGGAGCGGCGGCAATTTCTGGTGTGAATTCTGTTTCGCGTTCCATCAATCAATCAATTTCAGCCGAAGGGCAGTCCATTCTGGGTGCTGATGTTCGTTTTGAGATTGATAATCGGCGCGCAAGCGATGAAGAAGTTGCCTTTGTCAAAAGTCTTGGCGAGGTGACAATTGGTTCTGGATTGCGCTCCATGGCGCGTAAACCAGATGGCTCCGACCAGGCGCTGGTTGAACTTCGATCAGTAGATGAGATCTACCCGCTTTTTGGTGAGTTGGTTACGGAACCCTCTATGCCAAAGGCGGATCTTTTTTCAAAAGATGGTGATGTTTATGGCGCAATAGTAGCGCCTTTAATGCTTGAGCGTCTTAATTTAAGTTTAGGCGATGAGCTGCTACTAGGTGATGCAACCGTTCAAATTAGAGCGACATTAATTGTTGAGCCTGATGCGCTGTCCGAAGGGTTCGGGTTTGCGCCGCGTATGATGATTTCAAATGAAGCGCTGGCAAGTGCTGGACTTATTCGCAATGGCAGTCTGGTTGAATATTCGTACCGTATTAATTTGGAAGGTGAACCCACATTATCAGATTTAAATGATGTGCGCGCGTTGGCGCGGCAAGAACACCCCGATGCCGGTTGGTCTGTTCGTACAAGTCGTAATGCTGCACCTGCATTAACCGCAAATATTGAGCGCTTTTCACAATTCCTCACCTTAGTGGGCCTGACAGTACTTGTTGTTGGTGGTGTGGGTGTGGGTAATTCTGTGCGCGCGTTTTTAGATTCAAAACGTGGTGTGATCGCAACATTTAAATGCTTGGGCGCGTCGTCAAGATTTGTGTTTGGTATTTACCTTATGCAAGTGTTCATGATTGCGCTTATCGGTGTTGTGATTGGGATAGCCATTGGTGCAGCGCTTCCATTTATAACAGCCTCGCTATTATCGGCTGCACTTGCAATTGATATCAACGCCTCGGTTTATCCAAGTGCGTTATTCTTAGCTGCGATATTCGGCCTTTTGGCTGCGTTGACATTTGCTATTTTACCACTTGGAAATGCTGGCAGCGTGCCGGCAACCGCTCTGTTCCGACAATGGAATTTAGGTCAATCAGGATGGCCAAAACCGATCTACAGCATTTTGGCGTTAGGTTTTGCGGTTCTTTTAGCATGGTTGGTTATTTACACCTCTGACAATGACCAAATTGCGACGTTGTTCTTAGGCGCCGTTGCGTTTTCCTTTATTGTGCTGAGGATCGTTGCTTGGCTTGTGCAGTGGATTGCTAAACGCAGCCCGCAAGTCCAATCAACGCCGTTGCGCATGGCAATTGGTAATATTCACCGCCCGGGCGCATTAACATCATCTGTTGTTATGTCGTTGGGTTTAGGGCTAACGCTACTTGTGGCATTGGCGCTAATTGATGGAAATTTACGTCGTGAGTTATCTGGTAACTTGCCTGAGCGGGCGCCAAACTTCTTCTTTGTTGATATTCAATCAAGCGAAATTGAAGGTTTTGAAAAGCTCATCAATGAAGTTGCGCCTGATGGGAAATTGGTTGAGGTTCCTATGTTGCGTGGCCGTATATTGGAATTTAACGGCACAGAACTTAAAGACTTGCAAATTCCACCAGAAGCGCGTTGGGTGACGCGTGGTGATCGCGGTGTTACGTATGCGCAAAACCTACCGGAAAATTCAGTTTTATCGGAAGGTGAGTGGTGGGCGCCAGATCATAGTGGTGAACCAATGGTTTCATTTTCTGCAGAAGAAGCGGGTGAACTCGGTTTAAAAATCGGTGATACGGTGACCGTTAATGTGCTGGGGCGTACTTTAACCGCGCGCATTGCTAATTTTAGACTGGTTGAGTGGGAATCTTTATCGATTAACTTTGTCATGGTGTTCTCACCTAATACGTTTGCCGGCGCGCCACATTCATGGTTGGCAACATTGCTTGAAAGTGATGCAACAGCCGAGCAAGAGGGTGAAATTTTACGGGCTGTCACGCAAGCTTATCCAACTGTGACAACTGTGAGGGTGAAAGATGCGCTCGATATTGCTGAACGCTTAGTTGGACAAATCGCGCTTGCTATCCGCGCAGCAGCCGCTGTTGCGCTTGTTGCATCGATATTGGTTCTTGCAGGCGCGCTTGCAGCTGGCAACCAAACCAGACGTCATGATTCAGTTGTTCTTAAAACATTGGGTGCAACGCGCCGAACATTAATTAGAGCATTTAGCTATGAATATATGATTTTGGGTCTTTCAACAGCGATATTTGCGCTTATTTCGGGTGCAATTGCATCTTGGTACGTGATTAATCAGATTATGAACCTACCTTATAGCATATTGCCAGATGTAGCGATTTCAACACTTCTTGCTGCATTAATTCTTACCGTCGGCATTGGGCTTGTGGGTACGTGGCGCGTATTGGGGCAAAAAGCGGCGCCAATATTGCGTGATTTGTAATAGATAGGGCGGTAATAGGTTTTTACTATTAACCTTGTTTGTTGTTATTATTCGTATTTATGGTAGTAAATACTTGTTGTTTTTGAAAAAACTCCCATATTATGGGTACATATAAATTCGCGATGGAGATTGGCTCCATCGTTGGCTATTTTAAAAGAGGAACAAATGGCTGATATTAGAAATTCTCACATGCGTACAGCGACTGCTCGTGAGCAGGACGCAGCTCAGATTGATGCGGGCCTGCGTAGCTATATGTTGAGTGTTTACAACTATATGTCTATTGGTCTGGGTATTACAGGTCTTGCGGCATATGCAACAGCATCTTTTGCTCAATCAAACCAAGCGGTATTTAACGCGCTTTATAACAGCCCGCTTAAATGGGTTATTATGTTCGCACCATTGGGCTTTGTGTTTTTCCTTGGTGCTCGTTTGAACAAAATGAGCGTGTCATCTGCGCAAACAACCTTCTGGGCGTTTGCAGCGATCATGGGTATCTCGATCTCATACATCTTCTTGGTGTTCACGGGCGCTTCGATTATCCAGACATTCTTTGTAACAGCGGCATCATTTGGTGCGTTGTCACTGTACGGATACACAACTAAGAAAGACCTATCAGGCATGGGTTCATTCTTGATTATGGGTGTGTTTGGTTTGATCCTTGCATCAATCGTCAACATCTTCTTGCAATCGAGTGCTTTGCAGTTCGCTGTATCTGCCTTAGGCGTTTTGATCTTCGCGGGTCTAACTGCTTATGACACTCAGCGTATCAAAGAAATGTATTATGATGGCGATGGTGCTGACACAATGAGCCGTAAGGCAATCATGGGTGCGCTCAGCCTTTACCTAAACTTCATCAACATGTTCATGTTCTTGTTGCAATTCTTGGGTAATCGCGAATAGTAATAGACCTATAAAGTTAGTTTTAAAGGCGGCTTTTATGCCGCCTTTTTTATTGGGAATATGAATATGAGTTTATGCATCAGGGCGGCAATCCAAGACGATTTAGATGCAATCGTTGAGATATATAAGCATAGCGTTGAGCACGGCACAGCGACATACGAGTTAACAGTGCCCGACTATGCTGAGATGCAGCGAAGGTTTGAAGCTTTAACCTCGCAAAACTATCCATATTTAGTTGCTGAAGAAAGTGGGAAGATCTTAGGTTATGCTTATGCTGGACCTTTCAGACCGAGGCCTGCATATCGATGGTCCGTTGAAGATTCCATCTATCTTTCTCCAGATGCGCAAGGCAAAGGCGTTGGCTTTCGATTGCTCGAAAAGCTTGTCGAAGCATCCCAAGAGCGCGGGTTTAGGCAGATGATTGCCGTTATCGGAGGCGCAAGTGCTGCGTCCATAGCGGTGCACGAAAAAGCTGGTTTTGAGCATTCAGGTGTGATGAAGGCGACGGGGTATAAGCATGGTAAATGGCTTGATACAACCATTATGCAGCTCGCATTGGGAGAAGGACGAGCTACCGATCCTAATCTGCAGTCTTATCCTGGTAACCTCTATTAGGGCGAAATGATATCGCTTGATCTGTATCAATGCCGACAAATCTTCTTTGCATATTATAGAGCTATAAATGATGATGTAAGGAGATAGTCATGTTTGAGAAAGTCCTTGTTGCGTTTGATATTGCTCACCAAGAGCATGGTTTGAAAATTCTAAAACGTGGCCAAGAATTGTGTAACAATGGTGGCGAATTAAAGATCATCTATGTCGGTGAGGAAATCCCGAGTTATATGGATTTTGCTGTTCCGCAAGATGTGATTGATGAGGGTGTGGAAGATACCCGTAAACGCCTGAAGAAGATCGCGACTGATAATGATATCCACGCGGAAATCGTGGTCAAGCGTGGGCGACCTCACGTTAAAATATTAGAATATGCTGAAGAAGCAGGGATTGATCTGATATTAACCGCTTCGCACAATCCTGGCATTCAGGATTTTCTGATTGGTTCAACGGCCGCGCGCATTGTGCGTCATGCGCAATGTTCAGTCCTAGTTGATCGAGGCGGCGTGCATTAATTCTATTTATCGCTCTTAACTTTATCGAGCACTTTTAAAACTTGTGGGAGCTCGTGTCCGCGCTTTAAAACAAGACCGCTTGCGTTCACAACGCTATAGGCACCTTGTTTGCGGGCACGTTTTGGCTCTTTTTCAATGGTAAACATAGGTACTTCACTGGCACGTTTATAAATTGAGAAAACGGCACGATCCTTCATGTGATCAATCGCATAATCCCGCCAGATTCCGGTGCCAACATGCTTTGAATATACTTGTAATATTCGATCTAGCTCAGTTCTGTGGAAGGTTACAGGAATAGGGTCTTTTTGGCGTTTGTAAGTTGCAAGGTC
>CAJQOR010000241.1 GCA_905479965.1 uncultured Rhizobiaceae group bacterium
ATGAACCAAATATCATATTCTGTCCAGATTATTTTTCTTAAAATATCGTGATAGATGCGAATTTAACAATCTGGACTGTGAATTTGGTGAAACTGGATGCGTTATAAATGATCTGGTAAATAGATCGATTGACCCACGCTATGATAAACAGCTCTTCAATCAGGCTTTGAAAGCAACCAAACGCGTTCGATAGCTTCTGTTTTACCTTTCATCCCGCCGGGCAGTTTTTCCTGTTCCAGCGTGTTGAGTTTATAGCACTCGCCATAATGAGTGAAAATCTCATTCTCCGAGATTGCGTGCGGCGGACCTGAAACCCCGTTCGTATCATATTCGAATGTGATCAAGATTTGTGGTGCGGTTTCGGTGATTGCAATCAGATGTTTTGCGTATTTAATACGCATCTCGCTCGGTAGAGCAACAAGTGCTGCACGATCAAATATTGCATCAATGCGTCCAATGAGTTTGTGATTTATTGCAAAGATATCGCCAACGAATATATCAATATTTTCTGCTGTATACCGCGTTAACGGTCCTACTTTTGTGATCTGTGGTTTCAGATTTATTTGTGCAAACAATTGTTCAATTGCAAGTTCACTCAGCTCAGCGCCGACAACACAAAACCCTTGTTGCAACAACCATCCTATATCGAGTGTTTTACCACAAAGTGGCAGGAAAATCCGGTCGCCTTTGTTTAGCACTAGCTGATCAAGGTATTTGACGAGCAGGGGATTGGCTTCTGTCTTATGAAAGCCAATTTCATTTTGCTCCCACTTTTTATGCCAGAAGTCTGCTTTCATACTAGCCTCTTGATTTTACGCTGATCGCCATTTGTCTTTAGCGGCATCGTCTTTGTCTTTAGCTTCAACCCACCCTTCGGATGAACCATCTTTTAGGTGTTCTTTTTTCCAAAAAGGTGCGTCAGTCTTTAAAAAATCCATCACAAAATTTGCCCCATCAAACGCTGCCTGACGATGAGTACTGGCAGCAACGACAAGAACTATATTCTCCCCCGGTGCAATTTTGCCATAGCGGTGAATAGTGGAAATCCCAATCAGATCAAACTTGTCAAAGGCCTGATGGCAGATATCTGAAATCTGCGCCTCTGCCATGCCAGGATAGTGCTCAAGTTCCAGCGCAGATAATAGCCCGCCCTCATCTCGACAAAGGCCCGTAAAACTTGCAATGCCGCCGATGTCACCAAATTGCTTTAAGTGGTTGATTTCTGATTCTAAATCAAAGTCTTGGGATTGAATTTGTACCCGAATTGCCAAGTTTTTGTGATCTTGGTTTGGCACCTTATTACCCCCCGGTCATGGGTGGAAAAAACGCAATTTCGTTCGCGTCACCAATCGCTTCATCGTGGTGAACATGGCTTTTATCAAGCGCGGCTCTGATCACTTGTGGTTCGATAAATGCAGCGGCATAACCCTCATCAATGGTACAAAGATGTGCGATCAAGTCAGAAATGGTTAAAACGTTTTCTGGAAGTTCTATCTCTTCGTGCGATTTGCCAATTCGCTCTCGAACCCATGCAAAGTAAACCAACTTGACCATGCAGCACCTATTATCTGTATCTATTCATTCACGATATGCTTCAATCCTGCGCGGAAATAGTCATATCCTGTAATCATAGTAATGACCGCTGCAATCCAAAGCAATGTAATACCAATATCTGTTGAAAGGCTGTCACTAATCCCAATTAAATTGTTTAAAAATTTATCGCCCGCTGGACCTGCAAGCAAAAACCCAAGCGCAACCATTTGCGCCGTTGTTTTTATCTTAGCGAGAAATGTCACAGGAACTGAGATTTTTAAATCAGCTAAATATTCACGCAAACCGGATACTAAAATCTCGCGACATAAAATGATGATTGCTGCCCAAATCGTCCAGTCAGCAGTTGTGCGGTCAGCTGCTACAACAAGCAATAATATTGCTGCGACTAAAAGTTTGTCTGCGATAGGGTCAAGCATGCGTCCAATATTGGATGTTTGGTTCCAAATGCGGGCCAAATAGCCATCAAAGAAATCCGTTACTGAGGCGATTGTAAATAAACCCAATGCCCACCATCTTGCTGCGTCTGAACCATGAAGACGTCCTTCAACAAAGAAACACAGGACAATAAGCGGTACGATAAGAATTCGCCCGTAAGTCAAAAGATTTGGCAGCGATGTGATGTGTTTAGGCATGAGGCACTCGTAACTAGATCGTTTAGCGTCATCTATAGACTATTAAAACCTTGGGTCAAATAAACATCGAAACAATACGGACAATCGTGAACAAATCTGTCCTATCATCTTTTGATATAGACGGCTAACCCAAGGGTTAAAGCGTTCTGTTTAACCCAATTGCAAATTTAGCTCGCAACAAAAAACCGTCATCGTTCATTTCGGATCAAGCGGGATAAAGCTGTAGCGGCATAAAACCCCCAGACGCCGTTATAGCATTTGTAACGCATTACCTTCTCGTTTGATCCACTGAGTATAAATATTATCTAATCAAATTAAAAAGGAACTACGCAATGAAAATTTTAAAAGTTACAATCCCAACAAGCGCTCTTTTGATCACAGCTCTTATGGCCGGCACTGCAATTGCCAATAATGAAACGGGTGCTTCAACTGTTGAGGAACTGATCATCAACGACACGCTCTCACAGAATAATCCATTGCTTGCGCCGCAAGATGCACAATCATATCAGATCGCATCCGCGGACAGTGATGAGAATGAGTGTGAAGACGAAGATGAAGATGAAGACGAAGATGATGACCAAGATGAAGATGCTACAGATGATGAAGACGAAGATGAAGCTGACGAATATGCATCATGCAGTGACCAAGGTGTCGCAACCCAGGGGTAATCCTTTCTCATCACTGTTGGACGAAAAGTCAGCAGTGCATTAAAACCCACTTGTGTGTTGAAAACTCATTAGTGTATTAAAAACTCATTAGTATATTAAAAACAAAGTCGTTCCGATGGGGAGTTCCATTGGAACGATATCTAATTTGAGTGTTGAACCGATGAAAAAAATTCTAGTTATAATGCTGCTTTTTTTAAGTTCGACAGCTTGCGCTGCAACGCATGAAGAAGAACTTATCATGCATATGCAAAATCAGGGTTTCAAGCTGATTGAACGAGAAACAACATGGCTTGGACGTGTTTCGCTCGAGTTCAAATCAGACACCCATGAGCGTGAGATCATTTTAAACCCCAGTAATGGTGCCATTTTGCGTGATTATAAGGAACCTCTTGATGAGAATGATGAAAACGACACGACCTTAGATAAATTTTATGGGCTGTTCTCAAAGGCAAGAGACTAGAACATGAATGAAAGAAGGCTCATCATCTTTGCGGCTCTTTTGCAGATCGTCGGTTGTTTGTTTTTTGTAACACCTATTTTACTCGGATTTATCGGTGTATCATTGCGTCCACCACCATGGCAAATATATGAGGCTTTGGAATTGATTTCCGCTTTTGCATTACTCATCGGTCTGGTGATGAGTTTTCGCTTTTTCTTGCGTTCTCGCAACGAAAGAGATCGCGCCAAATTAGCCCTTAAGCGCGCATCAAGCGCATTTGAAGAAGTGCTGGATGATCGTTTTTTAGAATGGAGACTATCCAATGCTGAAAAAGATGTCGCTATGTTTTTAATCAAAGGCTCTAGCACAGCTGAAATCGCTCTTATGCGGAATACATCAGAAGGCACGATCAAGGCTCAAAATGCGGCGATATATAAAAAGGCAGGGGTCACAGGTAAAACCCAACTTTTGTCTCTGTTTGTCGAGGATTTGTTCGAAGAGAATAACTAGCGGACAGATATTCTGACAATTCTCACCATTATGTGAATATGATTTTTAAAAATAATGATTATTGTTTCCATATTGTGCGCTGGAGTAAGCGTAACTATATTGTATAATGAAAGACATATCGTCTGGTAGATTGGAAACTTCTTTGCATATTCTCGCTGCAATCGTATCTTTGGTTTTGACATTGAGTATTTGGTACTATCGTTACCGAATGGCCAAGCAGCTTGCCAAGGATGCATTTGAAACAGCTAAGAAGGTCAAAAACCAATTAGATGATAAAAAGTCTCGTAAGGCTGGTGGTGAAAACGCCTTTACCAATATCGATGACCCTTTGGCTGGTGCTGCAACAATCGCAATCTGTATTTTAAAAGAACAAGATCAATATGATGCATCTGTTGAAAATCAGGTGCGCGACTTGTTAAAGCCGTTTTCTATTGATGCTGGACATTTAAAAAACGCTATTGACTATGGAAGCTATGCGTCTGAACAAGATGTTGCGCCTACAAAAGCGATTAGCCTAATTGCACCCAATATTACATCGCAGCTTTCACCCGCACAACGATATGAAGTGTTTGAATTTATCAATCACTCTTTAGAGCAGGCGGATGTTCAAGATGATATCGGCGCGCGCTATATGATGCAGCTTCGCAAAGAGTTAGAACTGGTCTAACGTCCATATTTAACCGGCATCGCGGAAGTGATTAAAAACAATTTCGGCGGTAGCCTTTGAAATCCCGTCGACCTTTTCCAAGTCTTCAAGCGCAGCTTGCGCAACTTGTTTTGCGGTTCCAAAATGGTGCAGCAAAACAAGTTGCGCAAGCTGCGCTTGAAGACTTGGAAAAGGTCGACGGGATTTCAAAGGCTACCGCC
>CAJQOR010000242.1 GCA_905479965.1 uncultured Rhizobiaceae group bacterium
AAAAGTAGTTGCTGAATAAGCATTGTTTAGGGGTGTCGCATGACCGATAGTGATTTTAAACATCATATAAACCGCAACACCCCTGACAAAGGGCATGTGATCATTGATGACGTGTCCATCAGCTTTAAGAGCCGCGATCGAGAGACGGTCGCGGTTCAATCGACATCGGTAGAAATCACACCCGGTGAATTCGTATGTATTTTAGGACCCTCTGGGTCTGGTAAGTCAACTTTGTTAAATGCAGTTGCTGGTTTTGTTAAGCCAAGCACAGGAACAATAAAGGTTGATGGTGATTTGGTTGAAAAACCCGGACCCGAGCGCGGTATGGTGTTTCAACAGCATTCGCTTTTTCCATGGAAAACGGTTTTAGAAAATATCACCTTTGGCCCACGCGTTTCTGAACGCGGCAAAGGGTCCATTACCGATCAGGCAGAGACCTTTATTAAGATGATTGGCCTATCAAAATATGCCAATAGCTATCCTAAGGAATTATCCGGTGGCATGCAGCAACGTGTGGGTATTGCAAGAGCGCTTGCTAACTATCCATCTGTCTTGTTGATGGATGAGCCATTTGGTGCGCTCGACAGTCAAACCCGCGCCATGATGCAAGACAATTTGATGAAAATCTGGAAAGAGTTTGGCACAACAGTGTTGTTCGTCACCCATGATGTGGACGAGGCCATCTATCTCTCCGACAGGGTTTTAATTATGAGCGCGGGCCCGGGTGAAATAATCTCAGATATCGCGGTGCCTCTGCCGCGCCCACGAGGACCAGACATCATCACATCGAGCGAATATGTGAAACTTCGAGCGGAATGTATGGAGTATATTCGTGCAGAAAGTCTCAAAGCTTTTGAGCGTCAGAATGACTAAATAATCAGCCTATATCTAGGGGCTAACAATGTTGAGAGTTTAAGATGAATAAACAACCGTTCGCACTATTTTCTGACAAGTTAAAAGCTGGTCAAGCCATCGCTGATATTGCGCTTTCTGCTTTAAAGAAGGCCCAAGATGCGCAAGGTTGTTTTGTAAGCCTACAAAGCGAAGACCAGATCATGCAACGATGCGCGCAAATTCAAGAGCAACTTGGCAATGATGTAGAGCTTCCGCTCGCGGGCATCCCATTTTGTGTCAAAGATAATATCTACGTCAAAGGCATGGTGAGCAGCTCGAACTGTCCCGGATTTGGCGATGTTGCAACCTATTCGGCGCCGGCTGTGACCAAGGCCGAAGAGGCGGGTGCAATTCTAATCGGTAAAAATACCATGGACCAGTTTGCGACTGGTTTGAATGGGACGCGTACGCCTGAACCTTTGTGCCGTAATTCTATCGATCCGACCATGATCCCTGGCGGTTCTTCATCGGGCTCGGCAGTTGCCGTTGCACTTGGGATTTGTGGTTTTTCTTTGGGGAGTGATACTGGTGGTTCGGGCCGGGTTCCCGCTGCAGCAAACGGTATTGTCGGCTTTAAGCCAACACCTGGATCAATTTCCGGCCGCGGGCTTGTCTATTGCAATCGCAGCTTTGACATTATCCCGATATTTACGAAATCTGTCGAAGATGCAAAGGCGGTGTTTGATGTCATTGGTGGTCCCGATCCAGACGATCCATATGCCTATTGGGGTAATCAAGTTGCGAACGAAGGAAGCGTCAATAATATCTTTGCAATCCCTTCAAAAGCAGAACATTTCGGCGATCTCTCCGCACAGCAAGCTCATCAAGATAATTTGCAGAAGCTTAAACAATCAGGAATTTCATTTAAAGAAATTGATTTTGAACCGTTTTCAAAGATCGGCCATAAAGTATTTGGTTCGGCATTGGTGGCTGAAAGATTGATCGATTATGGAGACTTTATCGAACAAAGCCCAGATTTGGTTTTGGCGCCTGTTGCGAAAGCGATCAACAATGGTCGGACATATTCTGCAAGGGATTTGTATGAGACCTTACATGAGATTGCCGAATTAAAAATTGAATGCATGAAGCAGCTTGAAGGTACATCTGGTCTTATTTTACCCACCATACCTAGGCTTTATAAAATTGAAGAGATGCTGGCTAATCCTATGGAGCTGAATAATGTCATGGGAACGTATACGTATTTCGCAAATCCAATTGGATTTTCCGCTATCGCTATTCCAGGGATAGATCGTTCCGATGGTTTGCCGTCCAGTATTTGTTTGGCCGCACCTGCAGGGTCTGATCAAATGATCATGGATTTAGCGAAAAAATTTGAACAATCGTTTTGTTAATATTCAAATTGTGAGCATGAGTTTGGTGTGTTGAAGTTTTTGCGATGAGTGGCTCGCAACGGAGATTGTATAAAAACTGCGAGCCATTTGATTGAGAAATTTTAGTTGGAATAAACCTTATAAAATTTCAACTCTTATGTTTTTTGGTCACCAAATCCGCCACCACCAGGAGTTTGGATAATTACGGCTTCTCCTTGTTTTAGCGTGATTTGTGAACGACCATTAAGTTCAATAATTTGGCCATCGGCCGATCGTTTGAAGTTATGACCTAAAGCACCACAGCCGCCACCTTTAAGCCCTGCTGGAGGAACAACACGCCTTCCGCATAAAAACGACACATCCATTTCTTGTCGGAAGCGAAGCGTCCGATTGAGGCCATTTCCTCCATTCCACAATCCTTTGCCACCTGATCCTTTGCGTATTTGAAAGGTTTCCAACACAACAGGATAACGCTGTTCTAGAATTTCTGGATCGGTGAGGCGGGTATTCGTCATATGGGTATGTACAGCATGTGCGCCGTTTATGCCGTCTCCCGCGCCTGATCCACCACAGATCGTTTCGTAATATTGGTGTTGATCATTACCAAAATTGAAATTGTTCATCGTTCCTTGCGCACCCGCAAGAGCATCAAGAGCTTGGAATAAGCAATCTGTCACAGCCTGACTAACTTCAACATTTCCCGCGACGACTGCGGCCGGATATTTAGGCGTGAGCATGCTGTTTTCAGGCAATATAATATTGAGCGGTCTCATGCATCCTGCATTGAGCGGAATGTCGTCATCCACCATGCATCGGAATGTATATAATACAGCCGCACGGGTGACAGGTTCTGGGGCATTAAAATTGTCTGCTTGTTGGTCAGATGTTCCGGTAAAATCGAGCGTTGCAGATCGCGTTTCTTTATCGATTGTCAGCTTAACCTTGATTTTGCATCCCTGATCAAAAAAGACTTCCGCTTGTCCGTCATTTAAAGTCGCAATCACCCGACGAACACACTCTTCTGCATAGTCGCGAACATGGCCCATATAGGCGTGAACGACATCCAAGCCGAAGGATGAAACCATATTTAAAAGCTCTGCAACACCCTTTTCATTGGCTGCAATTTGTGCTTTCAGATCGGCTATGTTTTGATCAACATTTCTGCATGGGTGTTTGCCACTATTTAGAATTGATCGAGTTTCGGCGTCCAGAAATTTGCCTGATTTTACAAGATGCAGATTGTCTAAAACAATACCTTCATCTTCGATCGTTGTGGCCTTTGGCGTCATGGATCCAGGTGCGATACCACCAACATCTGCATGGTGACCGCGTGAGGCCACAAAAAATGTTGGTTTGTCGCCGTCTTCAAATACAGGCGTTACCACGGTGATATCGGGTAAATGTGTGCCACCATTATAAGGCGCGTTGGTAACATATACGTCCCCACGTTCCATATTTGGGTGAATGCGAATTATGCTTTCAACGGATCTATCCATTGAGCCTAAATGTACAGGTGTATGGGGTGCATTGGCGATTAATTTGCCATCTCCATCAAAAATAGCACAGGAGAAATCAAGACGCTCTTTGATGTTGGTTGAATGGGCTGTTTTTTGTAATCGTATACCCATTTGTTCAGCGATCGACATGAACAGATTATTGAATACTTCTAGCATGACCGGGTCAGCATCTTTGGAAATTGATTTTTTATCTTGTTGAGAGGTGTCTTTGCTCAGAATGATATGTCCATATTCATTGACTGCCGCGCTCCAACCCGGTTCGACAACAATGGTGCCGATATCTTCAACGATTATAGCGGGTGATTTGATGAAATGGCCAGGTGATAGATCTGAACGCCTATAGATATTTGCATTTTGCCATTTTCTGTCAGAGAAAAACTTCGATGAACGTATAGGTAAAGGCGAGGTGGATGATTTCGTTTTTTTGGTTTCTGTATCTTTTGATTTACCGCCAGCTGATGCCACTTCAAGTAGCTCGATCAAGAGTTTTGTATCCGGCATATCAAAACCAAACTGCTCTTTATGAAGTTCTTCAAACGCTGTCTTCATTGTCTCCATATTACCCAATGGAATTTCAAGCGTTGTGTCTGTTCCGGCATATTTAATATGAGCGGTGGCAGTTGTTGTAATGTCATTGGAAACAATACCTTGTTCTATCAACTCAAGCGCGGTTTCTTTACGCAGCTTACCCAGTGTCCAGTTTAATTGAGCGCAGAATTCAGGTGTTAACTCATCTTCGAAAGACTTTTGTCGAAAGGCTTTTATATCTGCAAGGCCCATTCCATAAGCAGAAAGAATGCCTGCAAATTGGTGGACGATTACCGTACGCATTCCTAAAATATCAGCTACTGCACAAGCATGCTGACCGCCAGCACCACCAAAACAGGTTAAAGCATATTTTGTGATGTCATAACCACGCTGCACTGATATTTTTTTCACAGCGTTTGCCATGTTTTCTACTGCAATTTTTAAAAAACCCTCGGCCACATCTTCGGGTGAGTTAGATCCAGATTTTTGCGCAATTTCAGTAAATTTTTCTGTAACAGCTTGTTTGTCTAATCGCTCATCCTGGTTGGGACCAAATACAGCGGGGAACAAATCTGGCTGTAACTTACCAAGCATAACATTGGCATCGGTTACAGCCAGAGGTCCACCGCGCCGATAACTTGCGGGGCCAGGGTTTGCACCAGCAGATTCGGGCCCGACGCGGTATCTTGAGCCATCATATTGTAAAAGCGATCCTCCGCCTGCTGCGACAGTGTGTATTTTCATCATCGGTGCGCGCATGCGTACGCCGGCAATTTCTGTCTCGAAATCCTTTTCAAGATCTCCAGCGTAGTGGGCGACATCTGTGGATGTCCCGCCCATATCAAAGCCGATAATTTTTTCAAAACCTGCAAGTTTTGATGTCTCAATAG
>CAJQOR010000243.1 GCA_905479965.1 uncultured Rhizobiaceae group bacterium
GTCAGTGGTCGCAAAGGCCTTTTCGGGTGTTTTTATCGTTATAAAAATACTTGGTGCTTTGTATCTGCTCTATATTGCCTATGGTCTATGGACCGCAAAGGCAAAGTTCATCGGTTCTGAAAGTGAGCATACAAAGTCGAACAAATCGCGCATGGCTGGCGGCTATATTTACGGGCTAGTTGTTACACTTGGTAATCCAAAAACGATCATCTTTTATATGGCGTTGATCCCCAACGTTTTGGACTTGAACCAAGTTGGACTACTCGATTGGTCAATTTTAGCCGCGATCACCACCGTAATTTTGATGATTACATTGTTAGTTTATGCATTTACAGCATCAATTGCTGCTGGCGTATTTTCTTCGGTAAAATCATTGTTGAGGTTAAATCGGAGCGTGGCAACGATCATCGGAAGTGTTGGAATTGCGATACTTATTGATGCTATTCATTCAGCTTACCAAGATGTGATCGACCGCTATTACGCTCCAAAGATGCTAAAATAAAAATCTATTTTTCGATAAACGAGCGAACCTAAACCGATTTTATTCAATAAGGACTCTTTGCCAAAGCGATTCGAACTGCTATGGAACGCCTTAATGATGCATTTTTGTTTCAAATCAGTGGGAACCGAACTGTCATGTACTTTTGTAGATGGCAACAGGGTAGAATTTTCGGTTACTACACTCGCACACATCAAAGGGGGGCTTTATAAATGAGCAGTGCACCTCAAAACAGGCCGTTGTCGCCGCATCTTTCCGTTTATAAGCCTATTCCAACTATGGTTATGTCAATTGCGCACCGCGTGACGGGCGCAGCGTTATATGTCGGAACTATTTTGGTTGCATGGTGGCTCATCGCGGCTGCTTCCGGGGAAGTTTACTTTGATTTAGTCAATGGTATTTTTGGATCATTTATTGGTCGCTTAATCCTATTTGGCTACACATGGGCACTTGTCCACCACATGCTTGGTGGTATTCGGCACTTTATCTGGGATACCGGAAAAGGTTTCGATAAAGATTTTTCCACTAAGATGGCATGGGCGACACTTGCAGGTTCCATTGTCCTGACGATCCTGATTTGGATCATCGGCTATGCGACACGCATGTAGGGAGTAAATTATGGATTATCGTACACCATTAAGCAAAGTTCGTGGGCTCGGGTCAGCAAAAGAAGGAACTGAACACTTTTGGCGTCAGCGCTTAACAGCGCTTGCAAATGTGCCTTTGTTGATTTTCTTCATTGGATTTATCATTACATATAATGGCGCGTCATTCGCAGAAGTCAGCGGAGCATTGGGCAATCCAATTGTAGCGGTACTATTTGGATTGGTAGTTATTTCAGGCGTTGTGCACATGAAGCTTGGTATGCAAGTCATCATTGAAGACTACATCCACACTGAAAGCACAAAAATAGCGCTTCTACTTTTCAATACATTCTTCGCAATTGTAATCGGTGCTTTGTCACTATTTGCGATCTTAAAACTCGGTTTTGGGGGTTAATTCATGGCAGCTTCAGGAGCAGCTTCAGGAAATGCGCAAGATAAGCGCGCCTATGAATATGTTGATCATGCCTATGACGTGATTGTTGTCGGTGCCGGCGGTGCTGGTCTTCGCGCAACACTTGGTATGGCAGAGCAAGGTTTTAAAACAGCCTGTATCACAAAAGTTTTTCCAACACGCTCGCACACGGTGGCAGCGCAAGGTGGTATTGCAGCTTCGCTTGTGAATATGACACCAGATTGCTGGCAGTGGCATATGTATGACACTGTGAAGGGTTCAGATTGGCTTGGTGATGTTGATGCTATGCAATATCTCACTATGGAAGCGCCAAAAGCGGTTTATGAGCTTGAACATTATGGTGTACCATTTTCGCGAAATGAAGAAGGTAAAATTTACCAACGCCCATTTGGCGGTCATATGCAAAACTATGGTGAAGGCCCTCCCGTACAGCGCACATGTGCAGCAGCTGACCGAACAGGTCACGCGATCTTGCACACGCTTTATGGCCAGTCTCTTAAGAACAACGCCGAATTCTTTATTGAGTATTTTGCGCTTGATTTGATCATGGAAGAAGATGGTCGTTGCACAGGCGTTGTCGCTTGGAACCTTGATGACGGTAAAATCCACCGCTTCTCAGCCAAGATGGTTGTTCTTGCAACAGGTGGCTATGGCCGTGCATATTTCTCTGCAACATCTGCACATACATGTACAGGTGATGGCGGCGGCATGGTTGCACGTGCTGGTCTTCCTTTGCAGGACATGGAGTTTGTTCAATTCCACCCAACCGGTATTTACGGCTCAGGCACGTTGATTACTGAAGGTGCGCGCGGTGAAGGTGGTTATCTCGTTAACTCCGAGGGTGAGCGCTTTATGGAGCGATATGCGCCATCAGCGAAAGATCTTGCATCTCGTGATGTGGTATCTCGCTGTATGACGATGGAAATTCGCGAAGGTCGCGGTGTGGGCAAAAACAAGGATCATATCCACTTGCATCTTGATCATTTAGATCCTGCTGTATTAGCGGAACGTCTTCCTGGTATTTCAGAATCTGCAAAGATTTTTGCAGGTGTTGATGTCACGCAAGCGCCAATTCCGGTGCTGCCAACAGTTCACTATAATATGGGTGGTATACCAACCAACTATTGGGGTGAAGTTGTAAACCCAGCGCTTGGTTCTCCGGATGCGATCTCTCCAGGCCTTATGGCTGTGGGTGAAGCGGGTTGTGCATCCGTGCATGGTGCGAACCGTTTGGGTTCAAACTCACTGATCGATTTGGTGGTCTTTGGGCGCGCTGCTGCCATTCGTGCAGCAGAAGTGATCAACAAAGATGAACCAATTCCAAATTTGAATACGCAAGCTTGTGATAAGATCATGGATCGTTTTGATGGTCTGCGTCATTCATCTGGTGACACACCAACAGCGGTGCTTCGTGATAAGATGCAAGCTGCTATGCAAGACGATGCTGCGGTGTTTAGAACGCAAGAATCGCTTGAATCTGGTTGTAAGCGTCTCAGCGCAATTTGGGGCGAGATGAATGATTTGAAAGTTACAGATACATCAATGATCTGGAACTCTGATCTTGTGGAAACACTTGAACTTACCAATTTGATGCCCAACGCAATCACCACAGTATATGGTGCGGAAGCCCGCAAAGAGAGCCGTGGAGCACATGCGCGTGAAGATTATACCGATGGCCCATTTGCAGGTCGTGATGATGTAAACTGGCGCAAGCACACATTGTCATGGGTAAATGAAAAAGGTGATGTGACATTGGATTATCGTCCGGTGCATACAGAACTTATTGCTGACGGAATTGATATTGAGAAAATTGCACCGAAAGCGCGGGTTTACTAATAATGGTCCAGTTTGAAGCTGGTCATTCGAAAAGAACGACGTTAGGAAATTTGAGATATGGCTGAATTAACACTTCCAAAAAACTC
>CAJQOR010000244.1 GCA_905479965.1 uncultured Rhizobiaceae group bacterium
CATTGATAATTGCCATATATCCGGTGCGCTTAATGCCTCCCTCGAGCAATTTTTTAATATCACCAAGATGTTCATCTATGGATAGACTGTCCCATACTTTGAAGCGCATATTAGCCCAATTTGAACTATCAGCTTCACTCATCTTCCTAATGAGAACTGGCAAGTTGCGGCCCCTCCTTTAAACGATTGCGTTTTACAATTTCATTGACGGTATTTTTGCTGATACCGAGATCGCGAGCGATCCAACGGTAGGATCGGCCATCTGTGATGTGGTTCATGACTTTTGGCGCGAGACGATCAGATTTTGGCCGCTGTCCTTTTTGCCGACCAAGTTTTTTGCCACGGGCTTTTGCTGCCGCAAGACCGGATTTGATCCGTTCACTCATCAGGTCACGTTCAAATTGCGCAATACCCGCCAACATCGTTGCCATCATCCGACCATGGGGGCTGTCGAGTTCAAACGTCATCCCGCTCATGGCGACAACAGATACTTTCCAGTTTGCCAATTGATTGAGAGTTTCCAGCAAATCCTGGGTCGAACGTCCCCAACGGGAAAGCTCGGTTACAAGGACGGCATCAATCTTTCGGGTTTGGGCAAGCTCCATGATCTTATTGCGTGCTTGACGGTTTGTTTTGGTGCCGGAGATGGTTTCCTTGAAAATCTCTATCACCTCATAACCAGCTCGTTCAGCAAATCCGGCGAGATCGGCAATCTGGCGCTCACAGGATTGGTCCAAGGTGGAAACCCTGGCATAGATGACGGCTTTCTGTCCCAATTAAACTCCCTTGGATTTTGAGCTTGCAAGTTGTTGATTTTATTGAGCTGATTATTGTCCACTTTAGCCTTTAGATCAACTGGGACGATTTCACATGCCAAGACGGACAATTTTAACAGAGCGCCAAAGACGCACGCTCCTTTCCCTGCCAACAAATGAGGAAACACTTCTCAAATATTATACCCTCGCAGATGAAGACCTGGAACATATCCGCCAGAGAAGGCGGCCTGCGAACCAGCTTGGGTTTGCATTACAGCTTTGCGCACTGCGTTATCCAGGACGGTTGCTGCAACCAGGCGAGACTATCCCTGAGAAAATTCTTGCATATATCGGTGCGGCTCCAGGCTTTGTATAATTTCAAATCATTTGAGGGAAATGATCGCCAGAGTATTTGCTTATGGCTTGAAAGTGCAGCAGAACAGGCGACCTCAAACGAAGATATTGCCATCCGGTTTGTTGAGGAGTGTCGTAAGCATCAGATAATATTACCCGCTGTTACCACCATTGAACGGCTTTGTGCCAATGCATTGGTCGAGGCGGAAAGACGGATTGAAAAAAGAATTTCGGATCGCCTGTCATTCACAATACGTAACCAGTTATCCTCCCTTCTGGAAGAGATGGTTGATGAACGCATCACACGGTTTGTCTGGTTACGGCAATATGAAATCGGGGGCAATTCAGCTGCGGCAAACAGGCTCCTTGATCGCCTTCAACATCTTCAGAATTTCTCAATGCCAGAAAAGATTTTTGCTGATATCCCCTCGCACCGCATATCACGATTGCGGCGACAGGGAGAACGCTATTACGCAGATGGAATGCGAGATTTATCCGAAAATCGTCGTCTGGCAATCCTTGCTGTTTGCGTTGTGGAATGGCAAGTTTTGATTGCCGATGCTGTGGTTGAGACCCATGACCGTATTGTGGGGCGATTATACCGTTCTTCAGAAAGGCTCTGTGACACACATATTGCCGCCGAAAAGGCTTTAATCAAAAATACATTGAAAGCCTTCGCAGAACTGGGCTCTGGTTTGATCGATGCTCAGGAAGATGGCGTGCCACTGGATGCTGCTATTTCTTCTAACCCAGGTTGGGAAGGGTTGCGTATTTTAGTTGCCTCTGCCAGCAAATTAACCAGCACAATGTCTGCGGAACCATTAACCCATATTTTAATGGGATATCATCGGTTTCGCCGATACACACCGCGCATGCTGGAAATGCTTTCACTGAGTGGAGCGCCGTCAGCAACACCTTTGCTGGATGCGGTATCATTTCTGAAGGGAAAAGAAGCGGGCGAGAGAACCGTTGACTTTCTGCGTCGTGGCTCAAAATGGCATCGCCACGTACGTTTGCAAGAAAATACAGATCATCGTTTTTGGGAAATAGCGGTGTTGTTTCATCTGCGCGATGCTTTGCGGGCCGGTGATGTCTGGCTCAATAATTCCCGCCGCTATGGCGATCTCAAACGGGTTTTGGTTCCAACCAAAGAAGTCAGGCCAATTAGCCGATTGGCGGTACCGTTTCAGGTATCTGTCTGGCTTTCAGATCGGCAACTTCGATTGGAAGCATCTCTGGAAACCCTGTCTCAATCTGCCCGCTTGGGAACTATTCCAGGGGGTGTCATTGAGAAAGGTATTTTGCAACTTGAAAAATTAAAGCGCGATATTCCTGAAGGGGCCGACGAACTGGTTCTCGATCTATATAAACGGTTGCCGGATGTGCGAATTACAAACATTTTGACAGAGGTCGATAAAGCTACTGGATTTACCGAGGCTTTTACACATTTACGAACGGGCGCACCCTGCAAAGATCGTATTGGGTTAATGAATGTTATTCTTGCAGACGGGATAAATTTGGGCCTGCGCAAAATGGCAGAGGCCACAACAACCCACGGGTTTTGGGAATTAATGAGGGTTTCACGATGGCATATCGAGGGGGCTGCTTATGATCAGGCTTTGGCAATGATTGTTGAAGCACAGGCAAAACTTCCAATGGCAACTTTCTGGGGAGCCGGAATAACAGCCTCCAGTGACGGGCAGTTTTTCTCCACGTCCCAGGGAGGCGAAGCCATGAATCTCGTAAATGCCAAATATGGCAATGAGCCTGGTTTGAAAGCCTATACGCATGTATCTGATCTATATGCGCCATTTTCCACACAGGCAATTCCCGCAACCGTAAGTGAGGCACCCTATATTTTGGATGGCCTGCTAATGAATAAATCCGGTCAGAAGGTGCGGGAACATTATACTGACACAGGTGGCTTTACAGATCATGTTTTTGCCATCTGTTCCATTCTAGGGTACGCTTTCACTCCCCGTATTAGAGGTCTGCCATCCAAGCGCCTTTACGTATTTGAACCGACACAGGTACCCTCAAATTTGCGCCCCATGATTGGTGGTAAAATCAATAAAACACTTATTGAACGGAACTGGCCGGATATACTGAGAATTGCAGCAACCATTGCCGCCGGTACAATTGCTCCAAGCCAAATCTTGCGAAAACTCAGCTCGTATCCCCGGCAAAACGAACTTGCCGCCGCTTTGCGTGAGGTTGGTAAACTGGAACGTTCGCTGTTCATGATAGACTGGATACTCGATGAGGAAAAACAACGCCGCACGCAGATTGGCTTGAACAAGGGAGAAGCCCATCACGCATTAAAACAGGCAATCAGCTTTCACAGGCGCGGCGAAATCCGTGATCGCACCAGTGAAGGTCAACACTATCGAAAAGCAGGCCTCAATCTGATCGCCGCCATCATCATTTATTGGAA
>CAJQOR010000245.1 GCA_905479965.1 uncultured Rhizobiaceae group bacterium
AACCAGATACGCCGCCAACCTTCAAATACCCAAAACACCAGATTCAGTTATAACTCCCCGGTGATGGACAATCTGATGATCTGATAACTAGTGGTCGTGCTTTGTGCAAAACTTGTTCGTTTTCTGCAAATGATCAAAAAACCTCAATGGATTGAAGCTGTTTAACACACCAGCATAATATGAATTGTTGCGCAGCAGGCCTTCGCGATCAGCAGCGTTTATATATGGCAAATCATCATGCAAAAGTGGCTGTGCATTTAAAAATGCGAGCTTATCTTTCTGGATAGATTTTGCTCTGCGATATTGGCGAAATTGTTGTATTGATTTTCCAAACATAATCATCTCCTTTTTTTTCGATAAATTGACTTTGACAGAGATTGATGATTTAATAAAACGAAATGAATTGAACCTATAGATCAGAAAAATTGAACTATGAATATTCAAGATACACCGATCAAACAGTCCCCAAATTCAGCATTGCCACTTTTAGAATTGGACGTTTTAAGAACCTTCATCGCAATTGCGGAGACTAAGAGTTTTGGTCAAGCTGCTGAAATTGTTTATAGAACGCCGTCTGCGGTATCCATGCAAATCCGTAAATTAGAAGAGATGTTGGGACGCACATTATTTCAACGCAACGCGCGTTCAGTGACCTTAACGCTTGATGGTGAAATGTTGTTGCCTGAAGCGCGTTCGTTGCTATCAATGAACAGAGAAATTGTCTCCAAGTTCATTGTGCCAGAGATTGCAGGGACTGTTGTGCTTGGTGGAACAGATGATTTTATCGAATATTTCTTGCCAAAGGTGCTGGAACGATTCACCAGTTCTCATCCAAATATCGTCGTTGATGTGGTTGTCGATCATTCAACCGAGCTAGCCAAACGTTTTGCCAAAGGCGAATTGGATATCGCTGTGGTCAATAGCTTAGAAAACAAACCACTGATCCCCAAAAGCGAGAGTATTTATAAGTCCCAAGTTGTCTGGGTCGGATTATGCGGCGGGCAGGCGCATTTAAAGCGGCCATTGCCGATATCCATGTGGGATAACGGCTGCCCATGGTCTGAATGCGCCATGGAGGGCCTAAGCAAAGAGGGTATCGATTTTAGAACAGCTTTTGTTAGTGGTCACGTTGCGGGGCAAAAAGCAGCCGTGCGAACGGACCTTGCCATTGCGCCAATGGCGCCCATTTTGGTGGAGGATGATATGGTCATTTTGCCACCAGAAACAGGTTTGCCAAGCTTAAATAGCTTTTCAGTTAATCTTGCGATTAAAGAGGGCGCCGAATGCGCGACACTTGCAGTTAAACAGCATATTATCGATGTCTGGGATGTGATGTAGCTATTGAGCCGGTTCGATAACTGGCTCTCTTTTAAAGAAGATCATTCTGGCTAAGATCGCCATAAAGATGACTGAGAAGATACCTCTGAAAACTAATATCACCCATATATCGGCTCCAAACGCCATCATAAGAAGCGTGTCTTCAATCACTGCGTGGAAAATGGATAAGAATGACAAGGTGAGGAACAACTCGCGCTTTGATATCGCTTTTTCACGTAGCTGCTCGATAATCAATCCTCCGCCGTAAGCAATGCCCATTAATAGCCCAACAGTGGTAATGGGTGCTAATTCCCGGCGGATACCAATGAGATCGTGAACGGGCGCCAACAGCTTTGCCAATAGTCGGTTGATCCCCAATCTATCAATAATATCAAGCAAAATTAGCAATACGATAATAATGATGAACATGATCGCCATGGATTGCGCTGTGGCAATTGACCATTTCAGCCAATCATCACTTTCAAGACCTTCAGGCGCCCACGTAAACTTGGCAGGTTCTTGTAAAACATCCAAATAATCAATCGTGTGATATGCAATGATAGCGTAAATGAAGCCCGCTAATATACGAATGACAGATGTTGTGAAGAAATTAGCACCTGCTTTGTGAACAACCGCTTGTTCAATGACCAGCGCGTGGGCAAACAACATCATGGCAGCCAATATGCTGACTTGGCCAACATTTAAGTCCATCTGTGGTGCGAGGGTGATAAGCGCGCCGATGCCACCAAATAACGATGAAAACATGGCAACAGCCCAGACAATTCCCGCTTCTGCAGGTAAACCCACGAGCGCCATGACGGGACCAATAAACTCACCAATGCTTTGAGAAAAGCCAAATTGATCTAAAATACGCACCAAAATCATCGCTGGAAGCATAATTTTAAACAGCGTTGCCGCCGTGCGCAGCGATCTTGTCATGAGTGAGCGAAGATATTTCATAACGTTGCTCTACGCCTGTTCCCAAATGAGGTCAATAAGGTAGCCATGTGGCTCACAGTTAAAGATGGTTCAATTGGAAACTTCTATTGACCATTCATCTGAATGTCATTTGCATCAAGCGCACTTGATAATCCACGCAATTGGAAACGTGTTTCGTTATAACCGTCATGCAAAACGCGTAGCGAATTTCCCTTGCGCATCGCTTTTATCATCTTTTCCGTTAAGGCTGGATCCGTGATAGAAAAAGTTTGCGAAACATTATACCCCTCAGGACTTCCGGAGACGACTTGGCTTTTGCGCGGGGTAAAAATTTCGCCATCAACAGAGAAGATAAATGGCCCGGTTGGTTTATCGGGAAGCGAGTTGATGTAGATTTCAATCGAATAACTTTTGGATGTACCATCTCCGCTTCTATTGTCTGAAATGGATAGGCGCGTATCACCAAAAAAGCGTTCTTCAGGTCTTTGATCAAAACCATATTGAACCGAGCGGCAGAATCTAAATTCAGCGCCTGAGCATACATTTAGAAAATCGCCATGGTAAGATCGAAGTTCTCCAAATTTATGCAAGAACCATTGTCCTTCAATGTTGGACGATAAACTATGTGAAGCGGCTATACTTGTTAAAGCTAAAGCCAGCGCAATTGATGTTTTCTTCATGATGTTACTCCCCGAAATGTTTCGTGAACAGTACTACAAATTTGGAAATGAACCTATTCTGAACAGTGTTTAACGTACAGGTTTTGGTTTTAAAAATGAAAGCGCAATAAGAATCCAACCCAACACGCCTTTGCCATGATCTGCCAGTTTTTCGCTTTCTGTAAAAGTTAATAAATTGAATAATGTCAGCGGGTTAAATGGGTGGTGAATGACATTTTTGAAATCAAGAAAATCAAATATTACAAGATAATATAGATAATAAACCTGCGGTGATAGCCAAATAAATACATATAAAAACACCAGCGCCAAAAACTGCCTAAGCCAAATATTTAACCGGGGGATTGTAAGCCAGAACAACCAAATCAGGGCAACCGATAGCACAAATGTTACACACAAAAGCCCAATGCGCTCGATAATCGACAATGTGAGAAAACTATCATTCTCATACATAAGATAATCTTCCTAGGAGGTAGGTTGAACATCGGGTTGAATTGTATCTTCAATAACGTCTTCAAATTCCTCTTTTACTTTCGGTTTTGGCGGAAAATCAAACAACTTTCCGCTAAATAGGATGTAATATCCCGCCGGAACGAAGAACAAGGTTAAGATCGATGCAATCGCTAACCCGCCAATCATCAAAGTTGCCATTGGTTCAAACAATGCACCACCGGCAAGCGCCATTGGAACCAAGCCAAATACGGTCGTAAGCGATGTGAGCATAATCGGCGTCAAACGTTTTTTCGACGCTGTGATGATCGCGTCTTTGAGTTCCATGGTCGATCGATCGATGTCGATCTGATCAATCAACACAATCGCATTGTTGATGATAATCCCGGCAAGCGAGATCATCCCCAGTATCGCAAAAAACGACAATGGTTGTCCCATAGCAAGCAGGGCAAGCGGCGCTCCAATAATTACCAAAGGGATCGTCATGAATGTGAGGCCAACGCGACGCGCTGAATTAAACTGGAACATGAGCGCAAATGCCATAACGGTCAGAGCTGCGGGCATTCCAGCACCTAGTTTTGAATTCACATCTGCACTTGAAGCCGTTTCGCCATCAATGCGATAGGAATATTCACTGCCCAGCTCAAGCTGGTCGAGAGTCGGTTGAACATGCGCTAAGAGTTCACCAGCGCTGAGAACGCTACTTTTTGCGGAGACCGTAATCAAGCGTTCCTGGTTTTCGCGGCGCAATTGCGAATATTCAAGCCGCGGCTCAAACGTTGCGACACGATCAAGCGAAATCAGTTGACCATTGGCTGTAAGAGACAGGTTCGCAAGGTCTTCCAAACTATCTCGAAAAACCGGCGAGGCGCGAAGCACAATAGGAATGGTGTCATTACCCTCACGATAATCTGATATTTTGGAGCCTGAGAAATAAGCCTCCATGATTTCTGATATATCTTTAGAGGTAACGCCAAGTTCGCGCGCTTTATCCTGTGCGATATTAACGATGACCTTGAGCGATTTATTGCCCCAAT
>CAJQOR010000246.1 GCA_905479965.1 uncultured Rhizobiaceae group bacterium
CGGATATAAACCTCAGCTCCAAAACAGTTGATACATATCGTAGTCGCGCAATGAAGAAGCTTAATCTTTCTGATCGACACGCTGTTGTTAAGCACGCGGTGCGTTCAGGTTGGATGAACGGTCTGTAAACTTCACAGCATAACTACTACTTTTCACATAAACATCAATAATGGAGGTAAAACAGCAATACTTGCCGTTAACTGATTGTATTTAAAATTTAAATTAAAATTTTTGTGCACCGCAATAAATAGTCAATATCCTACAAGATTACACATTTTCCTGACTTTCTTAATGTTTCGTTAACGCCTTTACTCAAGGTGAGCTGAAACGATTTAGTTTTCGTTTCCAATTTAACATTCGACATAGGAAATTTGATACCGTGGCTAGAATATGTATACATGGAATAGGTTATGTAGGTGTTGTATCGGCTGCTTGCCTCGCAAAAGACGGGCATGATGTTGTCGCAATTGATGTAGATCCAGGGAAGGTTGATGCAATCAATGCGGGTAAAGCTCCCATTGTTGAAAACGGCCTGGAGGAACTCGTAAAGGCGGGGGTTGAATCCGGCCGATTGCGAGCAACACTTGATATTGAAGACGCAATCAATTCAACAGACATTTCATTTGTTTGTGTTGGTACTCCGAGCGCGTCTGACGGCTCTGTCGGATTAAAATACGTTACAGCAGTCTGTGAGCAAATTGGGAGTGCGATCGCCAATAAATCAACATTTCACTCCGTCATCATTCGCTCAACTATTGTGCCAGGTTCCATGAATGATGTCTGCATACCAGCATTGGAATTGGCATCGGGCATGACAGCTGGCGAAGGTTTTGGTGTAGGATATTACCCAGAGTTCTTGCGTGAAAGCACAGCAATTGAAGATTATTACGATCCGGGCCTGATTGTTTTTGGTTCGATGGACAAAACAACTGAGGCAGCCCTTTACGGTGTCAATGAGGGCCTTCCATGTGAATGCCACTCAGTTTCAATTTCAACGGCAGAAATGATTAAATATACCAGCAACTGCTGGCGCGCAGTTAAGGTTAGCTTCGCAAATGAAATTGGAAATATTGCGAAATCTTGTAGAGTTGACGGGCAGGAAGTTATGTCGATCCTTTGTTCCGATACAAAGGTGAATATTTCTCCGTATTTTATGCGTCCGGGATTCGCGTTTGGTGGTTCATGTCTTCCAAAAGATGTAAGAGCCCTACGCCATTTGGCAGCAACAAAAGATGTTCCTTCACCTATGCTTAATGCTGTGTTGGAAGCAAATAAATACCAAATACAAAAAGCTGAAACACTTGTTGATGGCTTGGATGGTAAAAAAGTTGGTATGGTTGGCGTTAGCTTCAAACCTGGTACCGATGATCTTCGAGAAAGCCCGCTTGCTGAACTTGCAGCTCGGCTCATTTCAAAAGGTTATGATGTCAATATTTATGATCCAAATGTATCAACTGCGTTTGGTGAAGAGATGAGTGCTGCAGGTCGCGGTAATGACGTTGTACCTGATCTGCAAGCGCGTCTTGTACCGGCAATTTCCCAACTTATTGACGATTCAGAAATTCTATTGGTTGGCAATAAATATGACGAAGCGATTGAACCTTTGATCGCAGCAAGTGATGCGGTTCCAATGTTGGATCTTATGCGTGTCAAACCCAATAAAAGTTCGCAAGGTACCTATGAAGGTATCTGTTGGTAATTCGAGTTTGGTGAAAGGAAGTTCCTAGCTAAAAGGTTTATGCGGATGATCAAACACTTAATATACATGCTTGTTTGTATCTTGCTGGCGCTCAGCATTAGCAATGATGTTTTATCCGCATCAGCCGGTGTTTTTGCAGCGATAGGGTTTATCGGTTTGTGGAGATATAGCTGGGCTTTGATCAACTTCGTACGTGCAACACTTTATATCAATCATAGCTTTCCAAAGCTGCGTAAGAACGCTGTAGCTCTGTTTGGCCAGAAAGACGCTATCCCCCAAACATTCTTTCTGGTCACCACATACGGCATTGAAACCGATATTACGTCAAAGGTGTATCGTTCAATCTTTGCGGCTGCGGCGAGGTCTACGACGGGAGCAACTATTGTTTCTTCCGTTGTTGATCATTGTGACGTTCGGCTTATCCGAACTTTGTTTCAAACAATGTCATGCGACATGAGCAGAGTTGAATTGATTTTCGACAAAATTGCTGGCTCTGGCAAACGCGATGCATTGGCAACGTCATTAAGAACCATTGCAAGTTTTAACCCTTGCGAAAATGACATGGTGATTTTTGTCGATGGAGACACATGTGTTCCGGAAAACCTGATCGAGCAAATTAGTCCATTTTTCGCTCTCAAAAATGTTGGCGCTCTCACCACAGATGAGCTTCCTGACACACAAGGTGATCCCGCTTTTCAAAATTGGTTTAGTCTGCGATTTGCCCAGCGTCAGATGATGATGTCCTCAATGGGGTATGGTCGCCGCGTATTAACGCTAACGGGGCGTATGTCCGCTTTCCGCGGTGATTTGGCAAGTGATGAGAGTTTCATTCAAACCGTACAATCAGATTATATAGATCATTGGCGTTTGGGCCGGGTCAATTTTTTAACCGGTGATGACAAATCCACTTGGTATTGGTTGTTAAAAAATGGCTATGAGATGCTTTACCTGCCAGATGTGAAAGTATCGGCCATCGAAACTCAGCCACGAGATACATTTATGAGTTCGGCATTTGTGCTGATGACCCGATGGTTTGGCAATATGCTGCGTAACAATTCTCGCGCATTAAAGGTGCCTATCTCAAAAATTGGTTTCTTTACTTGGTGGTCTATTCTTGATCAACGCGTGTCTATGTGGACAACTTTAACAGCGCCAATTGGTATTTTATTGACCACTTTATTTATCGAGCCGATGGCCATTGTCGCTTACATTTCTTGGGTGATGTTCACACGTTATATATTTTGCGTTCTCATCACGCGGTTTAGACACTCGTGGTTCCCGATCAGCTACCCATTTTTACTATATTTCAGTCAAATTACCGGTGCGGCTGTCAAAACCTTCGTCTTCTTTAGATTGGATAGACAGAAGTGGACAAGACAGAACACTTCATTTGCGCAGAAGGTTGGACTGGGCGCGCGTTTAAAATCATTCTCATCGACATTGTCACATCTGGTCGCCCTTGGGTGGCTGACGATAGGTGTCGCTTACCTCATTCATGCTGTGTAGCCAAAGGAATTTAAGATGTCAGGTATATTGCAAGACGAAACTGTTCGATCCGCACAGACAATAGATGTTGCGCTTACGACTGGAAAAGACCATCCAGTGCTGGAAATCCCATATACTGCCATCATTGATGGGCGCCAGTATGCAGGTAAAGAGCTTTCGCTAGTTGAAGCTAAAGTCTCAGGATTATCTGCTCCTGAATTACACAAAACAGAACGTCTTGTTGTGCTGCAGTTTCCGTTTTCTGGTTTCACAATTGGGCTGCAAGTTCAGGCTAAAATCACGCGCTTGGATAATTCTTACAATGATCTTCTCATAAGTTTTACAAATCCAACGGCTAGTCACTTAAGTCAGCTGCGCTACATTTTAAATTCTCACATTGCAGGTGAGATTGTAACTGCGGCAGATATTTTAGCGGTGGTAGATGAAGATGATAAGCCCA
>CAJQOR010000247.1 GCA_905479965.1 uncultured Rhizobiaceae group bacterium
TGGTTCAGCCTTTTGGCAGTATATGTTCTTTTCATCCCAGACACATTGTCGTATTTTCTTCCTGCTTTGCGAGACTTCATTGATGTCATTGATTTCATCGTCTATTTTACGATTGTTGGACTTTATTTTAGATTGGTCAAACATGTGCTCGGTGGACAAAAAATAATGGCTTTTGCAATCACCCTCGCAAGCGTTGTGATGGCATTATTCTTATCCGGTATGATTTTTCAGTCTGTCTTGCAGACATAAAAAAGCCCGCATAATTGCGGGCTTTGAAATCAATATTTAGCGCTAAAATTAAGCTGCTAGTTCTTCCACATCTGGGAATAGTGAATCAAGCTCAAGGTAACAGATCATTTGATCATCTACTGGGATGATCGCGCGTGTGAGTGAGCGTTCTGCTTCTGGCAACACATCTGGTGCAGGCTGCAAGCTATCTTCTTTCACTGTGATCATGTCTGATACATTTTCAACCAGTAGACCCACAAGTTTGTCAGCAATGTTTGTGACGATGATCGCGCTACGCTCTGTTGGCTTAATTGGTGATAGACCAAGGCGAATTGCCATATCAATCACAGGAATAACGGAACCACGAAGGTTGATCACGCCCAGTTCATGTTTCGGCGAATGCGGTAGCATGGTCGATGGTGCCCAGCCACGAATTTCGCGAACAGCCATAATATTGACGCAGAAAACCTGATCTCCAAGGTGAAATGAGATAATCTCGATTTGGCCAGATTCTTTTACATCTGTTTGTTCGTTCATAATGAAATCTCCAAAATTGAATTCGTTGAACCGAGCTAGATTTATAAACCGCGCGCTCGGAATCTAATTTAAATTGCCACCATCATTATCTTTGGATACGCAAAAGAGCAGACACCTAAAATTTCATATGGGAAACATGCATGCTGGATTATCAGCGATCCGTTGAGCGTCATGCTTGGGTCTCAGTTTAGTCAACGAGCCCCCGGATTTTTCCATAATGCCGTCACACAGTTTCAAATTTATTAATTTTGTAAACTAATTTTTATGACTGGTGCGAATCTGGCGTTATAGTTAGGCGTTGTTTTGCAACCCTTTAGCGTAAGTTTGTACAAATTCAACAAGCTGGATTTCAAGCATATCTTTGGGAATGGATATAAAACGCTCCTGGAGATTAATCGTAATGATCCCGTGAACAGCTGAAAAGAGTGTACGCACTAAGATAAATGCCTGCGTTTCATCCAGCTCAGGACGCAGTTTCAGCAATGGTGCGATGAGCGTCAAAAATGTTGCGTTGGTCTGCTCAGTATACCAATCAGGGATAGGTGCATTATCTTGCATGGTATGCCCAAATAAAGATGTCCATAAATTATAATGTGTGTAAGCGAAGTTCATATAATTGACCGCAAGATTAACAAGTGCCGCCTCAGCTTCATGCCCTTCATCGACATTACTTGTTATATCCTCTTTGAGCATATCAAGAACACGACTGTTCACATGCAGGATTAAATCATCCAGATCCTGATACGCATTATATAAGCTACCTAAGGAGCAACCAGCATCCTTGGCAATATCGCGTGCGCGCAAACCAGTTAAGCCATCTTGGTTGATGCGCTGGAAAGCTGCGTTAAACACCTTTTGCTTTAGTAAACCACGTTTTTCGTCTTGTTTCATAACATTAACCAAATAATTGAACGACGTTCATTTTATACTTGAACAATGTTCATTTTTCATTTACTAGATAATTGAACATTGTTCATAAAATGAATTTATAACCTTTGCAAGTAATTTGGCGTTCGTTGATAAAGATAACCTAAATTTTACTTGCATAAGGTCAAATTAAACGGAAAGCTCATGCGATGAAACATAATTTGATGACTTCAAAGTGGTTTGCACCTTTATTCTGGACGCAATTTTTATCTGCTTTTAATGACAATCTTGTCAAAAACACCCTCATATTTCTTATTTTGTTCCAACTATCGGCCTCAGAAGCAGGCGCAATGGTGACAATAGCCAGTGCTGTTCTTATTCTGCCATTTCTATTCTTTTCAGCCATCGGCGGGGAAATTGCCGATAAATATGACAAAGCGCGCGTCGCTGAAAGACTAAAATTTATCGAAATGGGCGCTGCAATCGTCGCCATCACAGGGATTGCTTTATCATCCATACCTATTTTGATGACGGCACTCTTTTTGTTTGGGTTTGTTTCTGCGCTATTTGGCCCAGTCAAGTATGGAATCTTACCTGATCATATTGAAACCGCGGAGTTACCCAAAGCAAATGCATGGGTTGAAGCTGGAACATTTTTGGCCATTTTGGGCGGCACTATCGTTGCTGGCCTTGCATTTGATGGTGACGCTGGGTTTTGGATCTTTGCACCGATGATGTTGTTCTTCTCGATCTCGTGTTGGCTCTTTAGCCGTCATATTCCGCAAACAGGCCCTGCAGAACCTGATCTTAAAATCGATCGGAATATTCTTGGTTCGACCATCCGCCTTTTGAAAGAATTAAAGAAAGATAACCGCATCTT
>CAJQOR010000248.1 GCA_905479965.1 uncultured Rhizobiaceae group bacterium
TCGCACGTTCTGAAACCGCGGAATATTGGTCTTTCTTCTTCGGTGATATGCGTAAGTTCCCAGCTTTGATTTCCGGCGCATTTGTGTTGGCTCTATTTGAAAGTGCGTTTGTAGGTGAAATCATTCGTGCTGGCATTCAATCAGTTGGTAAGGGACAGCGAGAAGCTGCGCTATCTATCGGGTTAAGCTGGTTTGATCAAATGCGCTACATCGTATTGCCGCAAGCGTTTAAGAAGGTTCTTCCACCGCTTGCCAATGAGTTTATTTCGCTCATCAAAGTCAGCGCGATAATCTCGCTTATATCTGTGCCAGAACTTACCTTTAGAACGCAAGAGCTTGCTTCTGCAACACGCTTGATTTTTGAAGCTTGGCTCACCACAGCTGCACTTTACTTCGTCATTTGCTTTGGTTTGTCATACTTATTCCGAAAGCTCGAAAACAGATCAGCAGTTGGTTAAATCAATACCTGCACATAACCATCGATCGTTCGAGATTTAAGCATCTTTAAAGATACACGCGCGGGAGCTGCCAATGCTTTGCCTGTTCTTGCATCGAACAAGCCTTGATGTAAGGGGCATTCGATGTGTTTGCCGTTAAAGTAACCATCGCACAAGTTGGCCGCGCCATGGGTGCATCTCGCCATCGATACGAAGATACCATCTATCGTATCAAAAACCGCAAGCTCTCTGCCATTATGGGTAACGGGTGTTGCATCGCCGGTTTCCAATTGTTTAATGGCAATGACATTTTGCCAAGATTTTTCGCGTGACATTTATTTGCTAGCCAATTTGCGTGTTGTTTTATGTCTTTTGATCAGCACGGGGTTTTCGTCCCAAAAGTTGTGAGATGATATCAATATGCGCACCCAGATAACCACGCTTTTCAACATGGATATAGCCATCGAGTTTCTTATGAAGTTCCGGTAATGCATAAAATGGAACCGAAGATGCATAATGATGTTCAGCGTGATAATTCATATTCCAACTTAAAAATTGCCAAGGTTTGGAAACAAGGTTAGTGCGGGTGTTTTCGGTCATATCGCGAACAGGTGGACGACCAACGTGCTCTGTTAAACGAATTGCCCGCATGACAGGTTCACCTAGTATGACGGGGATGACCCAATAATAAAGCGGTGCGGACCATTGGAAATAAACACATGTGGCAATTATCATAATATACCCAATTGCCATCAAACGCGCTTCCCAGAAAATGATATAATGCTCAACTTTTGGAACGAAGCGTTTTTCATCATCACTCAGTCGACCAAATATATGACGTATAAGTTCAGTAAACTTTGATTTCCAATAAGGAACAGACGAGATGTAATAGATATAACCCCAGATAGAGGCGGGGAGTTCTATCATTTCTGGGTCATGACCTTTTAGTTGCGTATAAGTGTGATGATCGCAATGCTCATATCTGAAATGCCGATGCGGAAGCATAATAACAAAGCCGCAATAATTGCCAAAAACATCATTGAGCCAGCGTGTTTTAAAAGGGGTGTAATGCGTGCATTCATGTTGAAGAGAGAAATGGTGCACCATCACGACACCGTGTAAGAACATTGCGGGCACCAATAACCACCGACTATTATCGCTCATATAAATCAGTAGCCCTGTTGCAAACAGGACAAGATACCAGATTAGAAGGTGTAGGAATGCTCGCCTGTCCGATCGCACCATCAGGTTTTTAAGTTCTCTTCGCGAGAGCGCACCATCATTAAGGGCTTGGGTGATCGGTGTTAAAACCTCATTTGGCATATATTAGATCAAACTCCGATAAAATATAATAGCTTGATTTTAGCCTATTTAGTAAATTTAGACCCAATAAATCAAATTTTTTAGATAGAATCATTCATTTTTATCGGTGCACCCGATTGCAATGAGTAAATTTTATCAATTCAAGATATTTTCTAGTATTTATAAACTGCTACAATATTGTACAGTATTAATACTATCACATAGACGTTTTACTTCAACATTATGTTTGATTTATACATCAATTATTTCAAAATAAGTGCAACCAATGCATGTTTCATGTCGCATATGCACACCGTAGATATACTATATTATCAGTGATTTTTAACGTGATTTTAATGAAAATCGTACAAATTAATAGCGATAAGTAATGGATAACTTTTACTTAAACCGCTCTGATGAAAGAGTGTTTATTTATCTCTGTAAGTCATGATGATGCATTAGAGATTTGGTCGCCGATGCTATAATTTTGGTCTTTCGATCTCAATTAAAACTAGGTAGTCAAATTGATGTATGCGGGTATGTCAGACTATCTAGAGCATCCAAGTTTCACGAATAAGTGGCTATGGAGCTTATTTTGTTAAATAATATTGGTTTTAAAACGGGCGCAGATTCTGTTCTGCGGGCATTACACAAGTCTTTGGCAATTATTGAATTTGATTGTCAGGGTAATATTTTAAGTGCAAATGAAAATTTTTGTTCCGCCGTGGGGTACGAGCAAAACGAAATCATAGGTAAACACCATTCAATCTTTGTCGATCCGGAAGAGGCTACACAGCCCGCTTATAAAGCGTTTTGGGAATCGCTTGGTGCGGGTAATTTTGATTCAGGTGAATATAAACGCTTCGGCAAGGGTGGGAATGAAATTTGGATTCAGGCCACATATAACCCAGTTTTGGGTCGTAATGGTAAGCCGGTTAAAGTTGTTAAATTTGCGTCAGACATTACGGCAGCCAAGTTTAAATCAGCTGAAGATGACGGCAAGATCAATGCAATTTCGCGCGCTCAAGCCGTTATTGAATTTGAAATAGATGGTACAATCATCACCGCTAATGAGAACTTCTGCGGTGCAGTGGGATATGAGTTAAGTGAAATTCAAGGTCAACATCACCAAATGTTTGTTGAAAAAACTTATGGTGAAAGTGCTGAATATCGCGAATTTTGGAGGAAACTTGGTAGTGGCGAATTCATAGCGGATGAGTTTCAGCGTTTTGGCAAAGGTGGATCTGAAATTTGGATCCAAGCTTCGTATAACCCAATTTTTGACGCCAATGGTAAAGTCGTTAAAGTCGTTAAATTTGCGACGGATATCACTGGTCGTGTTCACGCAGTAACAACTATTGGAAATTCACTACGACAGCTTTCAGATGGCAATCTTGATCAGTCTATCAATGAAAAGTTTATACCAGAACTTGATGGTTTGCGCGAAGACTTCAATCAGACGGTGCAAAACTTGAATGATACACTATCTCGTATCGGTCAAAATGCGCAGGCAATTGATGGCGGGTCACAAGAAATACGAAGTGCTTCTGATGAATTATCAAAACGCACTGAGCAGCAAGCTGCAGCTGTTGAAGAGACAGCCGCTGCACTTGAAGAAATTACTTCAACGGTTAGTTCAACAGCTCAGCTCGCTGGAGAAGCAGGCGATCTTGTTAAGACAACTAAAACAGAAGCGGAACGCTCGGGTGAGGTTGTAACAAAAGCTGTTTCTGCCATGTCCGATATTCGAGAATCCTCAGATCAAATCGCAGATATTATCGGTGTCATTGATGATATTGCATTCAAACCAACCTTTTAGCATTAAACGCCGGCGTAGAGGCGGCACGTGCAGGTGAAGCTGGCAAGGGTTTTGCGGTGGTTGCTCAAGAGGTGCGCGAACTTGCTCAGCGTTCTGCAACAGCTGCAAAAGAGATTAAAGAACTCATCACACGTTCAGGTGGCCAGGTACAATCAGGTGTTAATTTGGTTGCTGAAACGGGTGAAGCGCTTAAATCTATCGTTAAGTTTGTGACTGAAGTTAATGAACATGTTCACAAGATTGATGATGCAGCACAAGAGCAATCGAGCGGTTTGAAAGAAATTAACCGTGCCGTAAATTCAATTGATGAAGGTACTCAGAAAAACGCAGCGATGGCTGAAGAAGTCACAGCTTCTAGTCATACATTGTCTCAGGAAGTCCACGAGCTTAATGCAATGCTTCGCGAGTTTAAATTAAGCGGTGAGGGGACTTCGGTGACACAGCATTATAAAGCGGCCTAAGCATATTGCCATTTTTGAAATTTATTATGCCTGTTATTCGTTGAGTAACGGGCATTTTGCTATTTAAATATTATTATATGCTTTGATCGCTGTGACTGTTTTATCAACCAGTGACTCTGCCACAGCTATGCTTTCAGCCTCAACATAACAACGCATTTCAGGTGCATTGCCAGATGGTCTTAAGTGAATGATATCGCCATTATCAAGTTGAACACGCAATCCATCGATGACATTGATGTCTGAAACAGCGCCGAATGGTTTAAAGAATTCATCACGTTTTTCAGTAGAATTTGTCAATTCAGCGACAAATGCAGAGCTGACTTCAGTCGGGAATTCTTGAATACGGCCTGCATGAGTGATTGGCATATCAAAACTCTCAACAAGTTTAGACAGTGATACATTTTGATCAATGCTCATGGAAAGCACCGCAAGCATAGGTAAGACACAATCACGTGTCGGAAGTTCAGTAATCGTACCATCACCCATTTGCGTCTCGCTTGCGAGCAAAAAGCCGCCATTGGCTTCAAAGCCAACCACAAGACCGCTCACGTCTTTTGCAAGCGCCTCATTAATGGCGGCGATGACATATGGCGAACCAACCCGTGTTTGGTAGACTTTTGTGCCTGGTGTATTTTGGATGCAAGAATTAGAGCTTACAGGCGTTGCGATAACGCTTGCTTTTAAATAATTGCTGGCGATAAGACCCAGAATATCACCCTTGATATAATTGCCGGTTTCATCTGACAATAAAGGTCTATCACCATCACCATCGGTTGATAAAATCGCATCAAGTTGATGTTCGTTTGTCCAGGTTTTTAGATTTTTTACAGTGTCGTCACTAACAGCTTCGGTATCGACTGGGATAAACGTTTCAGAACGCGCCA
>CAJQOR010000249.1 GCA_905479965.1 uncultured Rhizobiaceae group bacterium
GCAAAGATTGGGGCACTGAATTGATCACATCATCAGAAAGCGACGATACGAGGGGAACCACCATAATGCCCATAGCGATACCTGCAGCGAGCGCACTTTCAGACGAAATATCAAACCCGGCTGAAGCACCGGTGTTCCGTATAAACGGCGCAATGGTGAGCGCTGCAAAGAAGCCGTAAACAACAGATGGGATACCCGCAAGCATCTCAAGAAGTGGCTTGGCGATAGATCTTGTTCTCGAACTCGCAAATTCAGCGAGGTAAACAGCAGAAGCAAGACCTAAAGGCGTTGCAATCAACATGGCAATGAAACTGATGAGCAATGTACCGGTTATCAGTGGAACCGCACCAAATGCACCACTTGAACCAATAACATCTGCGGTAATGGCTGTCTGTGGGCTCCAATGAGTACCAAAGAGGAAATCCATTATCGGAACTTGTTCGAAAAAACGAATTGTTTCGAAAATCAGTGACATGACAATACCGATTGTCACTAGAATAGCTAAAGATGCGCAAGCAACCAGAACGATCATAATCAATTTATCTGGAAGGCCAGAACTTTTTTTCGCAAACGGATTTACTCCGACAGCAAATTTAGATGAAATATCGCTCATCGATCCCACACTCATAATTAGCTATTGAAAAAGAAAAGAAACGACGCGAGTAACATATCACTCGCGTCGCTTGGTAATAACAAGATTACATTGACAATGGAGCTAAGTCAGCAACAGTTTTTGCAACTGAAGCACGCTCTTCGTCACCCATCGGGATCAAACCTTTTTCAGCAAGGTAACCTTCTGGACCCCAAGCATCATCGTTAGCAAATGCAGCTAGGAATTCTTCCATACCTGGAATTACGCCAACATGGTCTTTCTTAACATAGAAGAACAATGAACGAGATACAGGGTAGTCACCAGCAGCAATTTTTTCAAATTCTGGAGCAACACCATCAACGAGAGCACCTTGTAGAACGTCTGAGTTCTGATCAAGGAAGCTAAAGCCGAAGACACCGAACTGTGAAGGTGCAGCTTGTAGTTTTTGAACGATCAAGTTGTCGTTTTCACCAGCTTCGATAAATGCACCATCTTCACGGATTGTGTGACAAAGTGTTTTATATGCAGATTTATCAGAACCTTTAAGATCTTTGATCCATGAGAAAGACTTACATCCGCCTTCCATTGCAATTTCAACAAATGCAGCACGAGTACCTGAAGTTGGAGGAGGTCCAAGAACTTCAATTTTTGTTGCTGGAAGCTCAGGACGAATGTCAGACCACATCATATATGGGTTTGGCTGAGTTTTTCCATCTTCACCGGCAGGAACGTCTTTAGCAAGAGCCAAGAATACGTCTTGTAGTGTAACTTCTAGTGGAGCGCTTTCACGTGAATTTGCAATAACGATACCATCGTAACCAACCTTAACTTCAACAACGTCTTTAATGCCGTTTGATGCACAATCATCAATTTGAGACTGTTTAATACGTGCAGAAGCGTTCGTGATGTCTGGATGCTCTTCACCGATACCAGCACAGAACAATTTCAAACCACCACCAGTACCAGTTGATTCGATAACCGGTGTTGGGAAGTCTGTTTCTTTACCGAAGCGTTCTGCAACTGTTGTTGAAAACGGAAATACTGTTGATGAACCAACGATGCGGATTTCATCGCGAGCAGATGCAGCAGATGTGCTAACAGCAATTGCACAAACACCAGCGGCGAACGCAGCAACAACCTTGTTAAATTTCGACATTTTTGTCTCCTGTCAGAATAATTTGATCCCGCTTTTCTATTCATCTAGAGCGGATGTGCATCTATCTAACGATGCTTGACAACAGTCATATGACAATTGTGTAACAGTTTTATGACAGTGGATAAAAACTGGATTTATCTAGGTAAATTTCGACCAACAGGAAGAATAATTTGAAATGTGGAGCCTTCTCCCAACTTACTTTCAATCTCCAAACGGCCCCGATGGCGGTTGAGAATATGTTTTACGATCGCAAGACCAAGCCCGGTTCCACCTTTGATACGTGATCTACTTTTATCTGCGCGATAAAAACGCTCGGTTAATCTGGGTATATCTTCAGCTTGGATGCCCTGCCCTTCATCCTTAACCGAAACAACAACAGCAGGACAATCAACCGCTCCGATGTTAGACGACAGATCGACGTTCACATCTACCATAGTGTCCAAGGCGCCATATTTTACTGCATTTTCAATAATGTTATGGAAAACTTGGATAAGTTCATCATGATCACCAGCTATCAGCAAATTCTCAGTCTGATAGGTAACATTGATCGTTTTCTGCTCTTTTTCGGCCACAGGTGAAAGAGTTGCAATCACATGGTCTATAAGTTGGCCAACATGCACCTCACCCGATGGTCTTATTCTTTCTTTACCCTGCAATGCGGATAAAGAAAGTAAATCATCGATCAAACGTTTCATACGCGCGGCTTCATTTTCCATCAACGCCAAAAAACGTTGACGCGCATCAACATCATCTCTCGCAGGACCGCGAAGTGTTTCAATAAATCCGGCCAGAGCAGTCAATGGTGAGCGCAGCTCGTGGCTCACATTGGCAACAAATTCACTACGCATTAATTGAGCGTCTCGGATTTGAGATACATCTTCAAAGGTGATGGCGATTTTAGCATCATTGGCAAGCCCTTCACCCAAAGCATGTAACTTCACATCAAAAATCGTAGAAGGTGATGCGCCAATCGCTAACTCAACATGCGCTTCATCCTCGCCCGCATTAATTCGATCAATCGCAGACAAAAATTCAGGGTTTCTAACGATGCGCACCAAACTCTCATTTTCGATATCATCACCAAAACGTAATTTAGCAGCTGCATTTGCAAAGGTAATTTTCCGATTTTGATCAATGAATATCACACATGCACTCAATGCATTTAAAACCTGATCCAGCTTGCTGACTTCCATAAATTTACCGATCCTTTGGAAACAATTTTTGAATATGATTGGTGAACATTTGCATATGACACGGGTATGACATTTTCTTAAAGCAATCATCTCGCTTTGTCATCAAACACATTTTGCGGCGTTTTAGCGACATTTTTATTCGCAAAATGAATAGCTGGATG
Source organism: uncultured Rhizobiaceae group bacterium (assembly GCA_905479965.1). Next base: position 3,103 of record CAJQOR010000249.1, read on the forward strand.
CAAACTGCTCAGACACATTTAAGTCAAGGTACAAAAATTACTCAAGCTGGATTAGCTACCATGTCAGAGATAGACCAAGAAACATCCACTCTACGCAAAGTCACAAGATCAAGCGGAAAAGCTGGCGGAAAAGCTGGCGGTAGAGCGGGCGGTAGAGCAAGTCGCATTGCAGCGCGAGCAGCGGCACTTCCAGACGACATGCGCCCGGTTCGCCCGGGATTATCAGGCGGTACGTATAAGCCTTTAACCGATAGCGACATTAAGAAAATCCATAACGCGGCGATGGAAGCTTCAGAAGTCATTGGTTTAGCAGATGCCCCACAATCCGGCATAGAATTAATGACAAAAGCGGGCGCCATTTTGGGTGATGATGGTCGGTTACGTTATCCCAAAAGCGTTATTGAAGATACGTTAGCAATCGCTTGCAAGCAAATCACTTTGCACGGGTGCGATGAGCAATATGATCTGCATTTGAGCGACAAAAAAGTCTATTTCGGATGTGCGGGTGCTGCCGTGCAAATGGCGGAAGTTGAAGAAGGTACTTATCGCGATTCCAATCTTGAAGATTTGTACAGAGCTGCACAAATCGTTCAAGTCATGGATAATATCCATTTCTTTCAAAGACCCATCGTGGCGCGCGATGTGCTCGATAATCTGGAAATGGATCTCAACACAATTTACGCGTCTTGCGCAGGAACAACCAAACATATCGGCACCAGTATCAGCGAACCCAGCCATGTGCCAAAAATGGTTGAACTCATGTATATGATCGCCGGTGGTGAGGACAAGTTCCGCGCCCGGCCTTTCATTTCAAATACCAATTGCTTCGTCGTCCCGCCTATGAAATTTGCGACGGAAAGCTGTGAAGCCATGGAGATGGCAATTCAAGCAGGGATGCCCGTATTGTTGTTATCTGCAGGTCAAGCAGGTGCAACAGCCCCCGCGCCATTAG
>CAJQOR010000250.1 GCA_905479965.1 uncultured Rhizobiaceae group bacterium
TCCTATTTCCGATTGCAATTGATCCACAGCGCGAAAAACCTGAAGGTGATCCTCATGCCCATACTCACCCCATGGATTATGGGTGAAAACATCCATATCCGATGTAAGCTCATTCCGTAAAAGGTTTACAATGGAACCGTAATTTTCGGTGTAAATTTGCTTCACGCTCTTAGGAGAAGCATTCGCAGACAAACCAGGTATAGCGCGCACGGCTTTACGCTTAATTTCGCGCTTTAACGCCTCATTGCTGAACATAATACCGTGTTCGGATATCTCAGGGTTCTCCCAATTGGCACATCCATATGTACCAGCTTCTGGAACTTTGAGTGACTTAATGTTTGGATGCGGCAGTTCTGCAAGTGCAGCTGCGCGTTTTGCGCCAATATCTGGTTCCGCCCAAGCATCCTCGTAAACCACAATAATCTTGCTGGCTTGACGTAAGACAGACGAAAACCACAGATTCTCATCGTCCGGATGTGCGACAACAACCACAATATTTGACAATACTGTACCTTCTGGATCAGACATGAACGCCCCTTCAAAAATAGATCCGATTATATACCGTTCACCTAATTCGTTTACAAAAACAAAGCAAAAAAACAACGAAAACGAGCAAGTAATTGCTTGCAACCGCTAGTATAGCAGAAGAAAATAAAAAGGGAGTAAAGACTTCTTCAGGAAAGTAAATTCTTTGGTGGTGCTGTACTCTCACGCACAACCAGATCAACATCCATAACAATAACGTCTGAATCTGAAATTACGCTATCATTCATCATACGAGATAATAGGATCTGAGCGGCTTGGCGACCAAGCCCCAATCGATCTTGCCGCATCGTCGTCAGCGACGGTACAAAATGCTCCGCAAGCTCAATATCATCGAATCCGATAACGGCCATGTCCTCGGGCACTTTTATACTACACTTTGAAAACTCTGCGATCAGCGCACAAGCGATTTGATCTGACGCACAGAAAACCGCTGTGGGTCTCTCATCCATTTCCATAATTTTCCGTGCAGCTACACGGCCAGAATTAAGATGAAAATCACCATCTAAGACCCATTCGTTGCGAACAGGTATGTTATTTTCCTCAAGTGTTTTAACAAAGCTTTCGTGCCGCGCATCGGTCAATACGTTACCTTTCGGTCCAGTAATATGGGCAATTCTTGTATGACCCAAACCAATTAGATGCATGACTGCTTCTACCGCGCCCCTGCGGTTTGCGCTTCGAACAGAAGGGAAATCAGCATTATCAAGCCACTCACAAGCAAAAACGATTTGGTTTCGCTGTGGCGCCTCAATGAGGTCTCTGGCAACATCTCTGTCTAGCCCACCATCAAAAACAATCATGCCATCTGCACGGCCATCATTAAAATAGTCTATCAGGTGCTCACCCGCAGCAGAGATTTGAGCCGTTTCTGCAATAAGCATTGAAAATCCGTTTGGCGAAAGCACTGTCTGAATACCTTGCAAAATTTGCGAGAAAAATGGATTACCAATGTCCGGCAACAGAACCAAAATAGCATTAGATTTTTGCGTTCTAAGATTGCGAGCCGCCCGATTTACACGATATCCTGTGACTTTCACAGCCTCTAAAACGGCCTCTCGGGTTGCCTTACTGACAACCGAGGGGTTGCTTAGAGCTCTGGAGATTGTGGCTGTTGATACTCCAGCAACTTTTGCAACATCTTGAATTTTAACGGACTTTTTCAATCGATTTCCAACCACCGTAAAGTATTTTTTCTAGAATTACTTTTTTTTGTTGACTCATTCAATAAAAAAAGAAATCTTTATGTAATCGTTTGCAATGGCGTTTTCGTAAATCACCGATGTAATCGATTACAAACATATTTAAACTCAACAATCGTTATTTCTGGGAGGAAATTGTATGAGAATTCTAAAAACAGCATTGGCTGTTACGACTGCACTGTCTTTCACAACACTTGCAAATGCAACTGATCTTGAAGTTACACACTGGTGGACTTCTGGTGGTGAAGCTGCAGCTGTGGCTGAATTTGCTAAAGCGTTCGACGCGACTGGCAACAAATGGGTAGACGGCGCGATCGCTGGTTCAGGCGGTACTGCGCGTCCAATCATCATTTCACGCATTTTGGGCGGTGACCCAATGCACGCTACTCAGCTAAACCACGGCCGTCAGGCTGAAGAGTTGGTTGAAGCTGGCTTGATGCTAGATCTAACTGATATTGCTGAAGCTGGTGGCTGGCGCGATGTTGTAAACCCAGTTCGTCTTCTAGATAGCTGTACTGTTGATGGTAAAGTTTACTGTGTTCCTGTGAACATTCACTCACCACAGTGGTTGTGGTTGTCACACGATGCTTTCAAAAAAGCTGGCATTGATGTTCCGTCAGATTGGTTCGGATTTGTAGAATCTGCTCCAAAACTAACGGAAGCTGGTATTGTTCCTCTCGCGATGGGTCAGCAATCTTGGCAAACAAACCTCGCATTTGGTGCGATCATGGTTGCTGTTGGCGGCACGGAACTTTATCTTGACGTTCTAACAAACAAAAACGCTGAAGCTGCTGCAAGCGCTGAAATGACAAAAGTGTTCGAAGCATTTGCTGCGGCGCGTCTATTGTCAGAAGGTTCAAACGTTCAAGATTGGAACCAAGCAACAAACTTGGTGATCACCGGTAAAGCTGGTGGCCAGATCCATGGTGATTGGGCGCAAGGCGAATTCCAAGTTGCAAACCAAACAGCTGGTACAGACTACACATGTCTTCCAGGTTTGGGTGTGAACGAAATCATCGCAACAGGTGGTGATGCATTCTACTTCCCTAAGCAGGATGATGCTGAAATCGAAAAAGCACAAAAAGAACTTGCTACTTTGATGATCTCTCAAGAAGTACAAGTTGCCTTTAACCTTAAGAAAGGTTCATTGCCGATCCGTGGTGATGTTGATCTTTCTGCAGCAAACGACTGCATGAAAAAAGGTCTTGCTATTCTAGCTGCTGGCAACATTTTGCCAGATGGTGTGAACGCTTACACAGCAGATACTCAAGGTCAGATGGATGATTTGACTGTTGAATTCTGGAACGACAAAAGTATCACAGTTGCTGATGCTCAAGCTCGTTACGTTGATATCATCGCAAACGCTGAATAATAGCTAAAGTTCATCA
>CAJQOR010000251.1 GCA_905479965.1 uncultured Rhizobiaceae group bacterium
CAACAATGTTACTCTTTTCCATGGTGGTGTATCCTCTGTGGTTGCCTTGTCGTCTTCAACAACAATTCAACCAGATACGCCGCCAACCTTCAAATACCCAAAACACCAGATTCAGTTATAACTCCAATATGCCATCTAAAACACTTTTAACGCATTATTTGCGCGGCATATTAATCCACGCAACAAATCCAAAAGCGATCACTGTTTGGCTCACGATTATCTTGCTAGCAACATCTGGTGATGGCGGTAAATTTATCTCACCTTTGCAGGTGGTCATTGGATGCGCCATCATTGGTTTTACGTCTTTTATGAGCTATGCGATCTTTTTCTCATCACGCCCAATGGTCGCGCTTTACACGCGTATCCGAAAACCGTTTACGCTCACATTAGCGGGCGTTTTTATATTGGCAGGCTTGGTCATGCTGTATAGAGCTTGGGCCGCGTTTCGCTAAAACAAGAGAAGACTAAGAATTCTTATCTTGGTTCGTCTGTTCAACACAGGTCCATGCCTGATAGTCAAAATCATTACGCGCATCAATACACGCGCCGATCAGTGCGATATTCTCGCGATTGGCAACAGTGAAAGCTGCCACGGAGGAGACGAGAAAAAACATGATGACCCAAAGGTTTTTTGGCTGGAACATAATGCGTTCATATAGCTTCTATTAGCGCTCATCAAGAGGCGCAAATTCCTCTCCAACAAGATAAATACAGCATTCTTTCTCGCCGTCCTGAGTTTTTACCATTACAGGGGTTCGAAAATAGCCCTCACCTTCAAACTCATCCAAGCGCGCCCAGTGATCAGGTAGATCAAAACTTTCGAATATATGAAATTGAACCTCTGGACCATTCGGATCAAGGTTAAAGCCTGGAAAGCCATAATGAACACCCCAACCAGCTTTAATCAAGTTGCCGCGCACCGTGCCCTTTGACCACACGCCTTGCATGCCATCCAATTGATTATAATTACACTCTCCAGGAGCAAGCGTTCCATAAGATGCTAATCGGGTTTGTGTTGTGTGTGTTTTTTGATCGGTCATATAATGTGCTTCTTGCTGTTTTTCGCTGGGCACATTAACCTGATTATATCGCTGCTGTCTCTGGAATTTTTTGCTTCAACAAACTCATGGCGATGTCTTTGAGAATTTCCAATGTTCCACCGCCTGCACTAGATGCCAATTGCTTTATTTTCACCCAATCTTCTTCTTCACGAATAGCTTGGACAAAATCATAACCCTTGTTGGTCATTCGGTATGCATGATTTTCATAACGTTCAAAGAAACCGGCATCGACTAATAACTCGCAATGAACAAATTTCTTCGCAGCCTCATCCGAAGCGCCCACATGCAGCGCAACAACCATGAACCATTCGTCAGACTTCTCAAACTCTATCAGCAATTCTCTGATATATTCATTATCGCGTACCAATGTACTTCTCCTAGCCCATAAAATCCAAGATTGCATATTTTAAACACAAAACAACTTATACTACAATAATTATGAATAATACTGACGAATACATGACACTACTGATAAAATAATATTATTCATCAGCATTAAAGTATAGGTTGAACCAATTTACTATTAGGTCGCCACCCCATAAACTTGCCAAATCTATCTCCCTGCATTAGCGATATATCTTCAGGAATTACTGGAGAGTCACATGCCGTCCTATGACATTTTGATCGCCTTTATCATTGCAACAGCATTGTTTGGTTATATGCCTGGCCCCGCATTGCTATATGCGTCGGCGCAGACAATTGCGGGCGGTCGTAAAGCTGGGTTTATGGCTGTTCTCGGCTTGCATATTGGTGGTTATATGCATGTATTTGCCGCAGCTTTTGGTCTTGCGGCACTGTTTGCGCTCGTGCCCCTCTTTTACACCATTTTAAAGTTTGCTGGTGCTGCCTATCTCGTATTTTTGGGGGTGAAGCTGATCATCACGCAGAATAAGAATCATCTAAACACAAAAAATATTGTGCAAAAATCACCAAGAAGGGCGTTTTTTGAAAGCATGACGGTGGAAATTTTAAACCCAAAAACCGCGATCTTTTATCTAGCGTTCTTACCACAATTTACTGACTCTGCTGCGACCTTCCCCATTTGGTTGCAACTTGTCGTTCTGGGCATAGTTGTCAATGTGGTCTTTTCCAGCGCAGATGTTGTCTGCGTATTTCTAGCCAATAAAATTGTGACCACATTTAAACAATCGCAATCAGCCAATCGCTGGGCCGAACGGTTGGGTGGTAGTTTGCTCGTCGGATTAGGCGCGCATTTAGCGTTTTTCCAGAAGTAGATTTAGTTCAAAGCTTTTGCTGTTTGAGTTGAACCACGTTCTGAGTATCGCAAGTTTATATTTTTAGCGCCTATATTGTCTGATCGACGTTGATCGCGCTCCGCTTCGCGTTTTAACAAAGCCTTTGCATCCACGTTCGACAATTCTGTTTGATCATCGCGTTCGATTTCATCATCTGCAATGAGCGATAGATACCTCCCCGCACAAACGCGCAAAAACGAAGTGAAATTACCCAAATCATGATCTGCATCCATGGCTTCAAGATATAATTTGGTGATCAATTGATTGGTTGTCATGTGATCGCGCGCGGCGATCTCAGATAGGATGGCCCAAAAGAAATTTTCTATTCTGATGGAGGTCGCAACACCATCTATTCGTAAAGACTTTGTTCGCGATACCCATTTATCACCTTCAGAACCTATGAATAACTCACACATTTTGGGCCTCCCTAATTGCGCTTGTATCTTATAGCAAAGCCATAAATTGCTTCATCCATGCAGGATGTGCAGGCCATGCGGGCGCTGTCACCAAGTTACCATCGGTTACAGCATCTGTCACTTCGATCTCGGCAAATTTGCCGCCAACAGCCTCAACTTCAGGTGCACAGGCTGGATAAGCAGAACAGTTTTTACCAGATAACACCCCGACAGCTGCCAAAAGCTGGGCGCCATGACAAATCGCAGCGACAGGTTTATTCTCATCAAAAAAATGGCGCACCATCTTTAGAACATCCTCATTCAGGCGTAAATATTCAGGTGCACGCCCGCCCGGAATGACCAAAGCGTCATACGCATTAACATCAACATCATCAAACGTCGCGTTTAACGCAAAGTTATGGCCAGGCTTTTCGGTATAGGTTTGATCACCTTCAAAGTCGTGAATGGCTGTTTTCACGCTTTCGCCAGCACGTTTACCCGGGCAGACGGCCTCAACTTGATGGTCACATGCAAGCAACGTTTGAAACGGCACCATTGTTTCATAGTCTTCAGTGAAATCACCCGTAATCATTAAAATCTTCGCCATGCGTATTCCTCCTTTGGCATAATGCGTAAGGAGAATGTGACATAAAGACCAAAGTCGCGGGTGTTATGTGAATACTACATTTTTAATCTCAGA
>CAJQOR010000252.1 GCA_905479965.1 uncultured Rhizobiaceae group bacterium
ATCTTTTTATTGTGAGAAAAATCATGTCTATGGAAACTCTATTTGCAATCTCGTCACCAGTTGCGATGCTCGGTTGGATCGCACTTATTATCGCGCCCATCATACCAAACTGGTCTAATCGCATCGCGACCTATATTTCACCTTTACTTCTGTCGCTCGCTTATATGTCATTGATACTTGCGTTCTGGTCAGATGCTAAAGGTGGCTTTGACACGCTCGCAAATGTTCAATTGTTATTCACCCAAAGCGAAATCGCCATGGCAGGATGGCTGCATTATTTGGCATTCGATTTGTTTATGGGCGCTTGGATCGTTCGTGAGGCGCGCAAAGCTGATATTTCACACTGGTTTATTATTCCCATTCTACCGTTCACTTTGCTCTTTGGGCCAATTGGCTACGTGCTGTTCGTGGCACTAAAAGCCAGTCTTTCATTAAGGCGTATTCAAAACGCCCCATCAAAATCAAACCAATCTGCTGCTGCATAAGCTACGTAAGGAGATGAAAAATGACCAACGCTGTTATCGTAGTGAATAATAACATGTCTATAGATCGTACAACGCGCCTTTTCGGGCGCATCAAGAAGTTTGTTGCAGATGCTTATGCAGATGCGCCAGCATTATCCGCATTGACTATAATTATGCTTGTCTTGATGTTTCCCAAGCTTGGGGCGATGCTTGTGGATACGCGCCTTCACAACGGTGTTAATATCTGGATTAAGCCGGTTAAGTTCGATTTTGCTCTCATCATTTACACCGCCACATTAGTCGTTTTTGCACGTTGGATACCGCAGGTTACGCGTGCAAAACTGTGGTTTAAATTCTTTACCGCTGCAGTCATCGTTTCAATTGTTTTTGAGCAAATATGGATTGGCGGGGCCGCAACTTTCGGCACTTCGTCGCATTTTAACATTGCCACGCCGATGATGGGACTTGCCTTTACGATTGCTGGCATTGCTGCGGTGATACTGACCAGCGGAGCATTGGTATTTGGCATTTTAATTGCGCGCAACCAACAGTCAGGCTTATCCGCACCATTGCATTTGTCGATCTGGCTAAGCTCTGTATTAATGTTCTTTTTAACCGTTATCACCGCAAGCTATATGTCGGCAAATTTAAGTCATTTCGTTGGTGGAGATATGCTTGATACCCAAAGCTATCCAATCATGGGGTGGGCAAAAGATGGTGGTGATTTGCGTGTTGCACATTTCTTCGCAAGTCATATTTTCCATGCACTGCCAATAATGGTTATTGCTGCTTCTTATCTTTTCAAATCGATAAGTAAGAATGCCGTGATTGTAATGGCCGCGTTATACAGCATGTTTACCTTTTATACGCTTTGGGAAGCAATGCTAGGCTTGCCATTTTTAGCCAGCATAATAGGTTGATTTGAAATCTATATGGTCAGAATTGCCGTATAATCTGATATGATGCGGCAATTGCGACCTGAAGGGATCAGATACTTATTATGGATATGGAAACAGTTTTCACGTTCGCGAACGCTTTTGTTCTTGCCGGTTGGTTGGCCTTACTACTTGCGCCGCGTGCACCGAAGTTGGCAGATCGCATAGCATCGGTCATCATTCCATTATTGTTAGCGATCGCTTACCTAATGCTCGCGCCAGTATTTTTTACCTTTACAGAAGGTGGTTTTGATAGTTTAGCAAATGTCATGATCTTATTTGATAACCCGCGTGCGGTAATGGCGGGATGGCTTCATTACCTTGCGTTTGATTTGTTTATTGGTTCGTGGCAGGTGCGCCAGGCAAGGGAGCACAATATTCGCCATCTGGTCATTATTCCCTCTTTGGTCCTAACATTACTTTTAGGCCCTGTTGGGCTTTTGGTGTTCTTTTTAACGCGTTTGGCTTACACAAAACGTCTATTTAACTAAAATTCTCTCAATAAATCGCTGAAATACCGGCTTCATAACTTAATCAGACCAGGATGCGACGAGAAAACCAATTGGCAATGTCAACTTGGTGCGATAAGTCTCGTTCATGATTTTTTGGATTTTGATATTTGGCCTGACGACTTTGACAATTGCACTGTTGTTGCGCCCATTGTTGCGAGAGCAGCAAAGTGATGATGACCTTCTGGCCTACGACCGTGAGGTCTATAAAGACCAGTTGTCAGAGATTGATCGTGATTTCGACAATGGCTTATTGACCGAAAATGAAGCCGAGCTTGCGCGCATCGAAATCTCGCGCCGATTGCTGGCAGCTGACGTAAAGAGCAAAACAGCTGTTAAGGGCACGAAAATGTCCTATGCTATTATTTTGCCGATCGCACTCGCCATCCCTGCAATAGCCATCGGAACCTATACGATTGTTGGCCAGCCAATGTCGCCAGATATGCCGCTTGCATTGCGAATTGCGCCGTCTGCCAATCAGGTTGCCGAGCGCGCGATACCCGATGATATCGCTGAAATGGTTGCTCAGGCAGAGGCACATTTGGTGCAAAACCCAAATGATGGCCGAGGATGGGATGTGCTCGCGCCGATTTACTTCCGCATGGGCGAGTATTTAAAAGCTCAACAAGCTTTTGCCAAAGCGATAGAGCTTGAGGGTTCAACGGCTCTCCGTCACGCCAGTTTGGGCGAAGCGATAGTCACTGCACAAGAAGGTTTGGTCACACCAGAGGCACGTTCAAATTTTGTAAAAGCTTTAGAGATCCAGCCTGATGCGCCACGTCCGAAATTCTTCCTGGCGCTTGGTTTGGGCCAAATTGGTCAAAACGATAAAGCGATTGCAGCATTTGAAGATTTAGCAAAAATATCGCCTGCAGACGCGCCCTGGATCAGAGCCGTTCAAGTTCAGATAGCCTCGCTGAAGGGCATTGAACCTGAGAGTGTGGTGCTTGAGACACTGCCTGCAAGCACATCAGCAGAAATCAAAAGCGAGCCGTCGCAACTGGGCAACCCCAGTGAAGATGATATTGCAGCGGCAAGTGAGATGGATAGCGGTGACCGCATGGAGATGATCAAAAACATGGTCGCCTCGCTTGATGAAAGGCTTAATGATGAACCAGACAATTTTGAAGGCTGGCAGCGTTTGTTGCAGTCCTATGTTGTTTTGGGTGACACACAGACCGCAGAAAAGGCACTTTTGCGTGCATTAAAAGCATTTTCATCTGATACAGATCAAGGCAAAGCATTGCTCGCCCAAGCTAAAAGCCTTGGTATTAAAACACCTGAAGTGGCGCCCAAGGTTGAAAATAAATAGGTTGAAGAAGTCATGACGAGAAAACAAAAAAGATTTACAATAATCGGTGTGGGAATGAGTTTTTTGCTGTCTGCCGTTTTGTTGGTCATGTTCGCGCTTTCAAGCGAAATCACATATTTCCATTCACCCACTGATGTGATTGAAAAGGCCGTAAAACCTGATACGCGCATCCGTCTTGGTGGTTTGGTTGAAATTGATTCAATCGTACGCGGGCAGGGCACTCAAGTCAGCTTCACCATAACTGATAATGAACAAACGGTTGTGGTCAATTATGATGGTATCTTGCCAGATTTATTTCGCGAAGGGCAGGGCGTGATCACCGAAGGTGCATTTAACGTTATGGGCGGGCCATTTGTAGCTGATAGTGTTCTAGCAAAGCACGATGAAAACTATATGCCGAAAGAAATTGCTGATAGTTTGAAAGAGCGCGGTGTCTGGAAAGATGGCGAACCCATTACAAATTAGGAGATAGTATGAGCACGGAACTTGGTCACTTTGCGCTCATATTAGCGCTTGCAACTGCTGTTATGCAGTCGATCCTACCTATGATTGGCGCAGCGCGTTCTGATACGCGATTGATGAATA
>CAJQOR010000253.1 GCA_905479965.1 uncultured Rhizobiaceae group bacterium
GAAATGGTGCCGTAATCTGCAAGCGCCTTGAAATTAAACATTGTATTCCAAAAATCAGTTCCAAATAAAATAACTGGAACGCGCTCCATGCGACCTGTCTGAATAAGCGTGAGCGTTTCAAACAACTCATCCATGGTCCCAAAGCCACCTGGGAACACGGTGATGGCTTTTGCACGCAGAAGAAAATGCATTTTACGGATAGCAAAATAATGAAAGTTCAACGAAAGTTCAGGTGTGACATATTCATTTGGCGCTTGTTCATGCGGCAAAACAATATTCAAACCGATAGATGGCGCATCAACTTCATCGGCGCCGCGGTTACCCGCCTCCATAACACCGGGCCCACCACCTGTAACAACGACATATTCAGAGTAGTCAGTTTTTTTGGATGCTTTTGAGCAAAGTTGAGCAAATTTGCGTGCTTCCTCGTAATATTTCGACGATTTTGTCAGATTTTCTTTTTGCACATCGTTCTTTGCAGCCCATGGATCTTTGCCGGGTTCGGGGATACGCGCGCCGCCGAACATCACAACCGTTGAGCAAATACCATATTCGCTCAATGTCATTTCTGGTTTAAGCAATTCAAGTTGCAAACGGACAGGTCGTAATTCTTCACGACATAAAAAGTCTTCGTCTGCATAGGCTAACCGATATGCAGGTGCTTGTGTTTGTGGTGTGACCGGGACTTCTTCTGCCCGTTTTTTATCAACGCCGCTGCTGGCAAGCGGATCCCAAATCTCACGAATACGTTTAACCCACATACTATTCCCCATTGATTCGAATAATTACATGCATTGGACCTATCATAGTTTGTTCATTATTGACCATGGCGGTTTGCTGCAATAGGACTGCATCGAGATATTTTTATTATAAAGCAAAACGATAGATACTTTAATCTGAGGAAAGACATGAGCCAGAACCTTACTGACCTTGAAAACACCATCGAAGCTGCCTTTGACGCGCGCGATGAAATCACACCTGATACAAAAGGTGAAACACGCGAAGCCATCGAAGAAGCTTTAGAAATTCTAGATAACGGAACTGCACGTGTTGCCGTTCGTCAGGACAATGGTGATTGGCACGTTAATCAGTGGCTTAAAAAGGCCGTTTTGCTCGGGTTCCGCATTAAAGATATGGAACCACAAGATGGTGGCCCACAAGGCACAACTTGGTGGGACAAAGTCGACAGTAAGTTTAAAGGTTGGGGTGAAAATCGCTGGAAATCAGCCGGGTTCCGCGCTGTGCCAAATGCGATTGTTCGTAAATCTGCTTTTATCGCGCCAAATGTTGTTCTCATGCCTTCCTTCGTTAATCTGGGCGCCTATGTTGATGAAGGTACAATGGTTGACACTTGGGCAACTGTTGGTTCATGCGCGCAAATCGGTAAAAATGTCCACCTTTCCGGCGGTGTCGGTATCGGTGGTGTTTTAGAGCCTATGCAAGCTGGCCCGACAATCATTGAAGACAATTGCTTTATCGGTGCACGTTCTGAAGTTGTTGAAGGCTGTATTGTCCGCGAAGGCTCAGTGTTAGGCATGGGTGTATTCATCGGTAAATCAACAAAGATTGTGAACCGTGCGACAGGCGAGATCACTTATGGTGAAGTTCCGCCGTATTCTGTTGTTGTCGCTGGTTCATTAGCGTCAGATAAAACCATGGGGAATGGCCAACCTGCGCCAAACCTTTATTGCGCTGTGATTGTGAAACAAGTGGATGCACAAACACGTTCAAAAACTGGTATCAATGAACTACTAAGAGACTAATATGTCTGAACTAAATGCGGTTACGCTTTTACAAGAATTGATAAAATGCCCTTCTGTTACACCAAAAGAAGGAGGGGCACTGCAATATCTTGAAGATGTTTTAAAACCTCTTGGTTTTAAAGTTGAGCGCATTGTATTTAGTGAAGATGGTCAGCCTGATGTGGAGAACCTTTATGCTCGTTACGGAGAAAAGGGTCCTCACTTAATGTTTGCTGGACACACGGATGTTGTGCCAACTGGTGAGGAAGCCAGTTGGACCCATGCACCATTTTCTGCTGAAATAGATAATGGTGAAATTTATGGTCGTGGTGCTGTTGATATGAAGGGCGGTATTGCCTGCTTTATCGCAGCATTTTCAAGTTATCTCAGCGAAAACCGAAATTTTGATGGATCGGTATCGCTCCTCATAACTGGAGATGAAGAAGGTCCAGCTGTCAACGGGACGGAAAAACTTCTTAAACATGCTGCCAACAATGGCGAGATTTGGGACGCTTGTATCGTCGGAGAACCAACAAACCCGAATGAACTTGGTGATATGATCAAGATCGGTCGCCGTGGCTCTATGTCGGCGCGTGTAAGTATAAACGGCAAACAAGGTCATGTTGCCTATCCGCATTTGGCCGATAATCCGGTTACCAGTGCAACCGCTTTAATGTCTGCATTGATGATGCCACCACTTGATGAGGGAACCCCTGAATTTCCTCCAACCAATCTTGAGATAACAAGTGTTGATACAGGCAATCCAGCTTTAAACGTTATTTCTGGTTCAACCGAGTTTCAGTTCAACATCCGATTTAATGACACTTGGAATGAGGAAAGCCTGAAAGCCGAACTTCAACAACGCCTGAAAAAAGCGTCTGAAGATACCTCTCTTCGCCAAAAGTCAGAACCAATTGAATATAAGGTTGAATTTATCAACCGCGTCAGTCCGGTCTTTTTGACCAAAGATGAAAAACTTATTCAAACCATGCAGTCAGCTGTTTCAACAGCTATTGGCAAGACACCTGATATTTCAACAACTGGCGGCACATCAGATGCGCGCTTTATTAAGGACTTCTGTCCCGTGATTGAATTTGGTCTCGTGGGTCAGACCATGCATATGATTGATGAACGTGCCGCCGTCTCAGATGTTGAAGGCTTGGCAAAGGTTTATCAAGAATTTATCAAACAGTGGTTTGGCTAGCATGCAAGATAATAGTCCTGCAAAGATAACAAGACTGGCCGAGGCTGGTTATTTCTTGCGCGTTATCTTGCTGGTATTACAAAACAAACCTAATCGTGTCCGCAGCTTTTATTTGCCAAATGCGAGTGTGCTCCGCTCGTTTTATGCATTCATTTGGTGTTTACCAGCTCAGCTTTTCATGTGGTCATTTCTTTGGAGTAAGCTTTCAGAGCAGAGCGATGGCGAAATCATCGACAAAACGGCTTTTTTGCTTCGAGTGGCAACGTTTGACATCCTCGGATGGATCTTATCTGCTTGTGCAATATTCATCATTTTGTCGGCAGTCAATATGAAGAAAGCGATTGGGCCGCTGATCATCGCATCTAACTGGTTCAGCCTTT
>CAJQOR010000254.1 GCA_905479965.1 uncultured Rhizobiaceae group bacterium
CTGGTGAAGAAATCTGCGCTCTGGAGAAACACAATATCCCCGTTTCAATCATTCCAGGTATTACTGCAGCCTCCGCAATGGCAGCTCAGCTAGGCATATCATTAACACACCGGGATCATGCGCAATCCGTGCGCTTTATTACAGGGCATAGTAAACAGTGGAAGTTGCCAGAAAGTGTGAATTGGCCCGCTGTTGCTGATCAAACTACGACTACGATCTTTTATATGGGTGGTCGTACAGCATCACAGATAAAAACTCGCCTGCTTGAAGAAGGCATGAGTGGCGATATGCCCGTTGTCATATCGTCATCGGTGTCGCGCGTTAATCAACAGGCATGGTTTGGAAACCCAAACGAGCTTGATATCGGTATAGGGCAGATCGGTTATGACGAACCTGTGTTAATTGGTATTGGCGATGTGTTTAATATAGCCTTAGCGAACATGCAAAATGCACAAGAACCGTCGGAGAAAACAGCGTAATTATAATTGGTTGGTTATATATTCTTGTACGCGTTCAGCATTGTCTTTGGCAATTGAGCCATCTCTATTCCATAAAGAATTTTCAAAGCCGATCCGAACTTTACCACCCTTTTTATGCGCGTTTAAAAGGCAATCCGTTTCACCCTGACCAAATGCACAAATGGCCCAATCAATTTTTGCATCTTGCTGTGCCGCCCAATTATAAAATGGGTCTAGATCATTGGGTGAGCTTTGTTGGTTTTTCGTATATCGACCAAGCACGAAGAGAAGTTGCGTAGCTGTTTCATCATTCAGCAATGATAGTTTTTCGATGCGCGCGAGATCATCTGTATCATAGATTATATGCTGAACCGAAATCTCGTTGTCAGAACACCAAGAATAAAAGTGTTTTGCCTTAATATCCTCACCCTCTGACAACATTTCTGCAATTGAAATGGATACTGCTTTTGGCATGACCTTTTCAACAACGTCGCGTTGTTGTTGTGGTGAATACTGTCCAACGGCTTCTGTAGTTATTTGGATATAAAATTCCGGCAGCGCATTTTCCATCTCGCGCAAGGCCTCGCTATATTTGCCTGCATCTAATGTGTGCTTATCATGTGCATCACGAATGTGCATGTGAAGACCATCTGCGCCGGCTTTGTTGCATGCAATTGCAGCTTCAACAGTTTGTGAAATCGATAGAGGTAATGCGGGGTGGTCTTTTTTTGTTCGTCTTGCACCATTGGGCGCAACCATGATGTTTGGAAGTTGTGAATAGATTGACATTAAATCACCGTTTGAATGGCAAGATGAAGTTTTTCCACGATCTCGTCGATATGGTTGTCTTCTAATATAAATGGCGGCGCTAAAAGCACATGATCACCTTTGACCCCATCTATTGTGCCGCCCATTGGATAACAAATCAGGCCAGCTTCAAACGCGGCCTTTTTGATTTTTTTGTTGATGGCTTGGTCCGGCGAAAACGGTTGTTTCGTTTCTCTATCTTTTACAAGCTCTATACCGCGAAATAAACCACGTCCGCGAATATCTCCGATATGAGGGTGTTGGCCGAATTTTTCCACTAGTGCTGATTGCAGCTTTTCACCCATATCCTGCACGCGCTGAACAAGATTGTGTTCCACCAGTTTGTTGACGACGGCGAGTGACGCGGCAGCTGCGGTTGGATGACCCACATATGTATGTCCGTGTTGAAAGAAGCCTGACCCAGTTTCAATAGTTTGGTAAATCTGTTTGGTGCATAACATAGCGCCAATGGGTTGGTATCCTGCGCCAAGCCCCTTTGCGATTGTGATAATGTCTGGTGAGATTCCATCTTGCTCGCAGGCAAACATTGATCCTGTGCGTCCCATGCCGCACATGACCTCATCTAAGATGAGCAAAATACCATATTGATCACAGATCTCTTTGATGCGTTTGAAATATCCCTTAACGGGTGGCA
Source organism: uncultured Rhizobiaceae group bacterium (assembly GCA_905479965.1). The sequence goes on from CAJQOR010000254.1 coordinate 1,921, forward strand.
CAGCGCCTGCTGTTGCGCCAACAACAGGCTCTGCAACAAAGCCAATAACGTTTTCTGCACCAAGACGCTTAATTTCAGCTTCCAATTCATTGGCAACACGCAGGCCATATTGTTCCGCCGTTTCATCGTCTTGTTTTCCGCGATATTCAAAACAAGGCGAGATATGACTTGTTTCAATCATCAAGGGCGAGAAGGGAGCGCGGCGCCATTCATTGCCGCCCGTTGCAAGTGCTGCAAGGGTGTTTCCGTGATAGCTTTGTTTGCGGGCAATAAAGTAACGTTTTGATGTTTGGCCTTTTTCCCAGCAATATTGACGGGCAAGTTTTAGTGCTGATTCAACAGCTTCAGAGCCTCCGGATACAAGATATACACGATCAATGTTCTCAGGTGCGAGTTGTACAAGTTTGTCGGCAAGTTCTTCAGCGGGTTTTGAGGTTAGAAAACCCGTATGTGCAAAGGCAACTTGATCTAGTTGTGCCTTGATTGCATTGGTTACATCTTGATCGCCGTGACCTAAACAAGAGACGGCCGCCCCCCCTGAACCATCGAAATATTGTTTGCCGTTGGTGTCGTATAAATACACACCTTTGCCGCTTTCAACGGTGGGGATATTTGCTTTAGTATGCCTTGGGAAAATGTGGGACATTTCAATTTCTTTGCTGTCTTTATTTTGTAAATGATGGGGGTTTCTGTCTAAAAAGTGGCAGTTGTAGGTTTATGAAAACAGATTGGATTTTATGGCTTTTTCGATGAGTTCTGCAACCGATGTAACATCCATCTTTTCCAAAACTCGGGCGCGGTGGTGGTCGATCGTTCGCGGGCTTACATCTAATTGTCGTCCGATATTTTTACTCGATGTATCCGCTGGGTTTTGAACGATAAATTCCGCGATTTCTTTTTCTCGTGTTGTCAGCGTTTCAAACTTTGCCTTGAGCGCATTGACGCCCTTAATGTCCTCATTGAAGTTGATTGCCTGTTCAAAGGCTGTATCAATTGCCTTTAAAAGCACCTTTTGCTGAAAAGGCTTTTCTAAAAAGTCTATCGCACCTGCTTTTATTGCCTGCACCGATTGAGGAATACCACCATGTCCTGTCATAAATATAATTGGGATGGAAATTTCCATCTCGATCAGTTTTTTCTGCAACTCCAATCCGTTCATTTCTGGCATGCCATAGTCTAAAAGTAAGCAACCAGAGTTTGCTTGATTGTATCTGTTTAAAAAACCATCGGCTGATGAAAAGCTTTCAACCTTATATCCACGTTTTGTCAATGATCTCGTTAAAGACGTGCGGATATCTTCCTCATCATCGATGACGTATATAGTAAAATTTTCCATGTGAAACATGCGATAAATTTCCTTTAGTGACTTAACTTATCACAGCAACTGGAATTGTGAAGCAAAAGCGGGATCGTCCCTCGGTTTTTGGCTCATACCATATTTTGCCGCCATTTGCCTCTATTAAGGTCCTGCTGAGTGATAAACCCAGACCCATTCCGTCTCGTTTGCTACTTTCAAACTGTGCAAATAAATCAACATTAGGATCAATCCCTGGACCTGTATCAATTACGTGAACTTCAATATAGCTTTTCTGTCGTTTGGTTTTAATGGTGATATTGCGTTCGTTCACGCCTGAAGCTTCAACGGCTTCAATAGCGTTGCGAGTAAGGTTCATGATCACTTGTGCAACCTGAACCCTGTTGCCGAACACTCGCGGAATGTCTTGTGGATTAAGTGAAATTGAAATTTCATGTTCATTGGCTTCCGGTTCAAGCAATTGCAATGTTTGATCGAGCAATTCTGTGATATCAAATTGGGATTTTTCGCCCTCATCTTTGCGAACGAGACCTCGAAGCGCACGAATGATTTCTGCACCATGATGGGCTTGTCGGTCCATGTCGTTTAAAATCTCAACCAATTCGGGATCGGCATCGGACAAATCCTTTAATGTTAGAAGGGCCGCATCGACGTTTTGAGTGATTGAGGTAAGTGGCTGGTTTAACTCGTGCGCTAAACCCTCAGCCATTTGTCCCATCATATTCACCCGAGCGAAATGAGATAAATCTCGACTTAGCTCATTAATTTTTGATTCAGCCATTTTCTGTTCGGTACGATCATCAATAGTCGCGACGGCGTACATTGGATCACCTTTGTTATCGCGGATTAAAAATGCATTGACTTGCAACCATATAACCTCGCCGTTTTTGCACAAGTACCGTTTTTCCTGATTATATTCGTAATCTTCGAACATTGTTTTTTGAAACGAAAGATAACTATCGGCATCTTCGGGATGAAGAATGTCATAAATGGACATGTCAGACATTTCATTGAGCGTATAACCGAGCGTATCGGCGAGTTGTTGGTTGACGCGGATAAAATGTCCATCACTTGGCGAAATCTGCGCCATTCCACGGGAGGCTAGGCTAAAGGTCAGACCATAAATGCGTTCAAAGGTTTTTCTCTGTGCAATCTCACTAGCTA
>CAJQOR010000255.1 GCA_905479965.1 uncultured Rhizobiaceae group bacterium
AATTTAACCACCGAAGTCGCACGTGCGCTGGATAACTCCCAGTTATCGGCATAACGACCCGTGCCCGACAACGGCACATTATCAGTGTGACCATCGACACGTAAAACCCAGTTGATTTCGGACGGGATTTCTCGCGCCAAATCAAGCATTGCTTCTGCAAGTTTTGCCATTTCAACCTGACCTTCTGGGTTCAACTCGTTACCCCCCGATGGGAATAAAACCTCTGATTGGAATACAAAACGGTCACCCACAATGCGGATGTTCTCGCGATCAGACAAGATCGCGCGCAAGCGACCAAAGAAGTCAGAGCGATAACGATTAAGCTCTTGCACCCGTTGAGCCAAAGCAACATTTAACCGGCGGCCAAGATCCGCGATTTTAACCTGCGCTTCGTCATCCTTACTCTCCGACACTTCCAAAGCATCTTCCAATGCGGCCAATTGACGACGCATAGCTGAAATTTGTTGATTAAGAAGGTTCACTTGGCTCAAAGCACGCTGTGAAACTTTCTTCTCTTCATCAAGGTCTTGATTAAGACCGCTAATTTGATCATTGGCAGATTGAGATGCGCCAGACCCTTCATTGAGCAGCTGTTCAAGACGCGAGCGTTCACTTTCTGCAGATGATAAAGATGCTTGCAGATTTGCGAGCGTATCTTCCAAATCCTGACGACCAGCTTTTTCAAGCGCAAGTAATTGAGTGAGTTCATTGATTTGAGAATTAAGGCGTGTGAGGACTTCATCACGGCCACTAATTTCACGACTTAAAAAGAATTGCGCCAATACGAAAACGGATAGCAAAAACATAATAGCCAGAAGCAAAGTTGATAAAGCATCAACAAATCCGGGCCAGTAATCGACTGAACGATCGCGACGACGATTGCGAGAAAGAGCCATATCCCCGCCCTACTTATCTTTGATCCGGTCGGCTAATTTATCCAGCGTGACGCGCATAGATTTAGACTCTTCCTGTTGAGCATCAATCCAATCCCGCAACATCTGCTGCTCATTGCGCATGTTTTTAACAAGACCCTGAATACCTTCTGCCAAATTTGCCATCGCAGCTGTGGTTCGCTGGTTGGTCCCACCGTCAACAGAAAGGTTTTTAAGATGTTCCGCAACCGCTTTTAGCTCTTCAGAACTATCCGCACTTGTTGTAATCGCAGGTACACTTGTACTGCCCACATCTGATGTCACATCCGTGACCGATGCCAACCAGTTTTCCAATTCAGCGTAAAACCGAGATTGCGCCCAGCCAGCTTGCAAATCTATAAATCCAAGGATCAATGAACCTGCAAGACCGAACAAAGATGATGAAAAGGCTGTGCCCATACCATCAAGCGGCGCGCCTAAACCTGTTTTAAGGGCTGCAAGAACATCTTCTGTGTTCCCGGAGCCTGCATCCAGCGATCCGATCACGTCTTTAATGGATCCAATCGTGCCTAAAAGACCCCAGAACGTACCCAAGAGACCTAAAAATACCAAAAGGCCAATTAAATATCGTGTTGTGTCGCGAGATTCATCCAAGCGATTGGCAATTGAATCCAAAATTGAACGCAAGGATGATGTTGAAAGTGCTTTCTCGCGTTGACCACTAAACAACACACGCATTGGGGCAAGCAAAATAGGATCACGACTAACTTTATCAGCATCCCCTGCAGCTCTAAAAGAATTAACCCATTTAACTTCAGGTCTTAACTGCGTGATTTGGCGGATGGCAAGGAACACACCAGCAAATAAAACAAAGATAATTAGGCCGTTTAGACCAGGATTGGCAAGAAATGCAGTTTGAACTTGCCGGAACAACACAGCCACAGCAAAACCAACAAAAACCAATGATATCAATACACTAAATAAAAATACTATTGGGCTTGAAAGCTTGTTTGGTGCTTTACCATTTTCAGAAACTTGGTCCCAAGTCGAATTAGCCATACCCTATTATCCGCCTAAATTTTTATAAACTTATCCCCGTATAGGAACTCTAAGCAAAAAAATGGCGAAATTAAAAGCGTTTCCGATAAACTTCGTTAAAAAAGATAGTTAATGATTAAAAGGTTGTTAAGCCTTTTTCGGTGCTGGGCGTGAAACAACCTCACTTAGTGACTTTTGAATATATTCATTACCGGCAACAAGTGAGCCTGTTTCGAGCATTTTTGTGCCACCATCTGCATCATATATAAAGCCACCGGCTTCGCGAATAAGAACAATACCAGCTGCGATATCCCAAGGCGCAAGCCCCTCTTCCCAATAACCATCAACATGACCAGCTGCTAAATAGGCTAAATCGATAGAAGCAGCGCCTGTGCGGCGTACGCCTGAAACTTCGCCCATAACATTGGCCAGTTGAATAAGGAATTTACCGTGATTACCACGGCCCAAATGTGGCACACCGCAAGTTACGATGGAATCAGTAAGCTTTTTACGGCCAGCAACACGTAAACGACGGTCGTTCATATATGCGCCACCACCTTTTTCTGCAGTGAACAGCTCATCTGTTGCTGGATTAAAGATAACACCTGCGACCAACTCACCACCACGCTCCAAAGCGATGGAAACTGAAAACATTGGAAAGCCATGTAGAAAGTTCGTTGTGCCATCTAAAGGGTCGACAATCCATCGGTGTGTCCCATCAGTCCCTTTAATCTCTTCGCTTTCTTCACCCAAAAAGCCATAAGTTGGGCGAGCTTTCAGCAGCTCTTCACGCACAATTTTTTCAGACTTTAAATCTGCCTGACTTACATAGTCTGATGGGCCTTTAACCGATACTTGAAGCTGCTGTACTTCTCCGAAATCTCGGGAAAGTGAGCGGCCTGCCTTCATAGCGGCTTGGACCATGACGTTGAGTAATGCTGAACGTGCCATTTAAAAATCTCTATTTTGTTTTAGCGCAAGGGTGAATAAGTCAAAGACTATTCAGAGCGACGAACATAGGTTAATTCGTTTGTGTCAACGATGACTCTTTCACCGGATGAAATAAATGGTGGCACAAGAATACGCACACCGTTTTCCAACACTGCAGGTTTATAAGAAGATGCAGCTGTCTGCCCTTTAACCACCGGATCCGCTTCTGCAATTTCCAATGTAACTTGATCTGGCAAACGCACACCAATAGCTTTTTCTTCAAACAACTCGACAGTTACCATCATGCCATCTTGCAAGAATGCTGAGCGGTCACCAACAAATTCGGCTTGAAGTTCAAGCTGCTCATAGCTTTCTGTATCCATGAAAACAAGCATATCATCTTGTGCATAAAGAAATTGAAAGTCTTTTTGCTCCAAACGTACACGCTCAACAGTCTCGTTGGCACGGAAACGCTCATTCAGCTTTGTGCCATCGATAAGGTTTTTCAACTCAACCTGATTAAATGCACCGCCTTTACCGGGCTTAACAGCATTTGTTTTCACAGCTGC
>CAJQOR010000256.1 GCA_905479965.1 uncultured Rhizobiaceae group bacterium
CTGCAGAACTTTCAGGTGGTCAACGCCAACGTGTCGCGATTGGTCGAGCGATTGTTCGTAAACCAAAACTGTTCTTGTTCGATGAGCCATTATCCAATTTGGATGCAGCTTTGCGGGTTAATACGCGACTGGAAATTGCGAAATTGCACCGAACATTAGACGCGACAATGGTTTATGTAACCCATGATCAAACCGAAGCCATGACGCTTGCGGATCGTATAGTGGTATTACATGATGGCTATGTTGAGCAAATTGGTACACCTATGGAGCTTTATAATAACCCTGCAAATAAGTTTGTTGCAGGCTTTATTGGTTCGCCACAAATGAACTTTATCGACGCCGAACATGTTGGGGTGTCACATTCAGATTCAATTGGTGTTCGACCCGAACACATCTCGCTGCACCCAAGTGAAGGCGATGTGTCGGGGAAGGTCTCTCATGTAGAACAATTGGGCGGCGATACAAATGTATATCTAGATTGTGGCGATGCTGGACAGGTATCTATTCGCCTATTTGGACAACATAATATTGAAATCGATAGTGTTCAATTTGCCAAATTTGAAACGGATAAAACGTTTTATTTCGATAAAGGTGGCAAACGTATCAAAGCTCCTGTTTGACCCAGATGCTGAGTTTGAAGCGGCTATTCTATGTCGATTTAACGATAGAACTATACTTTCGGCGTAGCATGTTTAGTTTTGGATCAATATACGTTTTGCAGAACTGGCCCTCAGCGTTTTTATCAAAGTAATTCTGATATTTTTCTTCCGATGACCGGAATTCAACGAAAGGCAGTGCTTGAGTGATAAGCGGTTTCTCAAACCCTACTTGTAGCTGTTTGAGAATTATTGTTGCGTTTGCAGTCTGCTCATCGGTGTAAGTGTAAATTGCGCTGCGATACTTCTCTCTCATGCTATGATTGGATGTGCTGGCGTGGGTGCGTAAATGGATTTCAATAAGCTCACTAAGAGGAATTTGTTCATCGTCAAATTCAACAATGACTGCTTCTGAAAAATAGTTGTTTGGCGCATTAGACTTTATAAATCCCTGTTGCACATTTTGAATGCCGATTAATTGATTAAAAACAGCTTCTGTACACCAGTGACAGCCTCCACCAAATCCAATTTTTTCATTCATTATAACGGCCCAATTGCTTTCAATGTAAATTAGTATCCGATCCTTTTATGATAAGTTAATTACCTGCTTAAGATCGTTTTAAGTGAATAGGCGGGTGCAAAGTCAAATGGCTAAGCTCGATGCTTGGCAGCTTTTCGATATGCCAATGGTCGCAAACCTGTTTGTTTTAGAAATGTGCGGTTGAAATTTGAGATATTGGAAAAGCCCGCGGAAAAACAAACATCGGTTACGCTCATATCAGAATCCCGCAATAAACGTTTAGCTGAGTATAATCTCAAAGTCGTCAGGTGATCAGTAAATGAGTTTCCAGTCTGTTTTTTAAAAAAACGAGAGAAGGCAGTTTCAGACATGCCTACCAAGTTTGCGACATCCCCAATTTTGGGGTTTGAAAGGAAATTATCCTGCAGAAATGTCAAGGCAGTTTCAAGTAGCTCCAAATCATGATCGCTACCCCGGCTGGATAGAGATGCAAAATGATCCGATACTAAAATTTTGGTTTCTGATGAATTTGCAAACAGCGCAAGCAAAGCAATCATGAGCGACATTCTTTCCATGCCCTTTGCTTTTTCCATCTTCTCAACGATCTGCGCGCCTTGCCGTGCTGTTTCGCCAAAAAACTCTATTCCCAGAGACGTCTGTTCAAACAAAAGTTCAAGATCCCTGAATTCTGGCATGACCTGTGCAAGGTGTAAAAACGTTTCTGGCACAAACTGCAACACAATGTCGCGTTCCTTTATTAAACTTTCAGGTGCAGGCAGTGTGATCCAGTTGTGAGGTAAGTTTCCACCTACCATGGTCAGATTTCCCGGCTCAAAATTACCAATATAATCTCCAACATATGTCATCCCTGTCGTTTTTCGCACGAGGTGAATTTCGAATTCTGGATGATAATTCCAAACATTACGTTCCCAAGGATAATCATCGCAACGCCAGAGAAAACTTCCGCTCGTCGGTATAGTAATTTGCTCATATTTTGCATCCTCAGATGAATCTGTGACCTTTGGAAGTGTCATTGTTTTTAAACGCCCTTATCTCAAGTTATGCATGAAAGTATAGAAAATTCGCAAGAGTAACGCTAGATCAAAAATTTTCTGTATGTGAAATTAACGTCAGCGGGTCATGGAGGTGACTTGCATGAACAATCATAGGGAGGAGTATTCCGCATGAAAAAAATTGTGAAGCGTCTCGTTACATCCGCATCAGCAGTTGCAATGGGTATTACTGGCTTAACAGCTGCAACAACCTTTAGTTTAACCAGTTCTGCGGCTGCCGGCAGCCATGCAGCGGTTTGTAAAGAAGATGTTAGAATTCTTGCGCAACCGCAAGCTGGTTTGACGACAACCGAAGCGTTTGCGAGCGAATTTAAGGAAATTTCTGGTGTTGATTTCCAAATCGACTATCTAAATGAAAATGATCGTCGCGCTAAATCTCGCGCTGATGCGTCTATAATTGGTAAGTATAATGTGTACTATGTTGACGAAGCCAATTTGGCTCAGTTTGCATCTGCGGGTTGGATTGCCCCACTGCTTGATCATTATCCAGAAGCATACGATTTTGAAGACTTTGATTCAGGTCGCCGTACAACAGCGACATATAATGGGAAAGTTTGGTTCGCGCCGATCACCGGTGGTGGTGACTTAATGGTCTATCGTACCGATATTTTTGAGAAAGCTGGCGTTGAACCGCCAAAAACGCTCGAGGAACTGATGAGCGTTGTTGAAAAAATTCATGATCCAGATAATGGGGTGTACGGTTTTGCACTTCGCGGCCAACGTGGGTCAGGTGCAAATGTTTGGCGTTGGATGCCATACTTCAGAGGCTTTGGCGGTGAATGGTTTAGTGAAGAGGGTAAACCTGCGTTCAACAGTGATGCTGCTGTTCGCGCAACTGAAACCTATTTGAAGTTGTTTGAATATTCTCCACCTGGAACGCGTACAGGTAGTTGGGATGAATCAACCGGTGCATTTAATTCTGGCCAAGTTGCTTTAATCGTTGAATCTGCGCCACTTGGTGGCATGTCTTTAAATCCAGATAACTCAAATGTTGCTGACAAAGTAGCCTTTGGTACACCGCCAGCACCGCTTACTGGTGGCGGTTATGCTCATGGCTTTGCAGTTGGTACAAAATCAAATGCATCTGATGCTGAGAAAGATTGTGCTGCGCTCTGGATTGCTTGGGCAACGTCGAAGGAAAACGAAACACGACGTCTTGAAGCGGGTCAATCCGGTGAGCTTAACAGAACAAGCATATTCAATAGCACGCAATTCTCTGATGCGTTTGGATCTGAGTTACCTGCGGCGTTGGAAGCGACCTCTGCGTTTACAAAAGTGAACTTTTGGCAGCATGAAAAATGGCCTGATCTTGGTAACCGCTGGGGCATCATCTTGGAAGAGTTGATCACTGGTCAACGTTCAGACATAAATGAAGCACTTGCTGAACTTGAAACCTATGCGGTTGAACTCACCAGCAATTAAGGCAAACCCGTCGGATATGTTTGCTAAGATTTACGAGGGGCAATCATTGCGCCTCGTAAACACGCTTTTGAGTTTATGAGAGCATAGGCCATGCAAAGATTTAAGTTAAAGGTGATACATGAATAGCCGTAGCTCACTGCCATTCACATTTTTGGTGCCAACAGTCATACTGCTTTTGATACTTGCGTTGACGCCAACAATTTATGCATTGAATGTGTCGTTCACAGACAGGAATTTATTCTCTGACACGTCGAATTATATCGGGTGGGACAATTATGTGAAATTGTTCAGCGATCGCAGGTTTACAAATGCTGCAGTCGTGTCGATAAAATGGGAGTTTGTTACAGTCACTGCGACCATGATAGTGTCTTTGGCGTTGGGCATTTTATTGTTTG
>CAJQOR010000257.1 GCA_905479965.1 uncultured Rhizobiaceae group bacterium
GAAGAAATTGGCGATAAACAGAGGCAAGAAGCTTGCCAGCACGCAGAAGTAATTTGTAAAACCCTCGAGGGCTGAACATACCAAACCCGCAGCAGAAGACATTAATAATCTTAGAGATTAACTTGGGACTTGGTCACTCAAGTGTATCCGGTCTCATCAAAAAATTTCGCTCTATCGCAAATTTTGTCGCAGGATGAACTTATCCTATTTGTAGACGCCCTATGTAGACGGTGTTTTAAAGGCATGCGCTCAGAGAAAACAGGAATAAATTTGTAATCGCAACCGACTACCCAATCACTCCGATATTCGATTGCGGACCATTGTAAAAATTGCAGCTGAATAATTATGGTGAACTATCGAGACTCAATTTTAAATGCCATGTAATTCGAATTAAGCCACGATAATAAACAGGAGCAAAATAACATCACACCTGACGCGTTCAGCTACACACCGACCCAATTACAAGGACACTAACCATATTGTTCGCTTTTGCGTCTAAGTAAGGCGACTTTTTAATAAATCGCCAGACTTCAACAGGATTGGATAGCCGACCATGGAGAAAGCAGTATTTATCTGTTTCAGGGCTCTTAAGGTTTCCTGATGAATATTACTGGTCTCAATACTTTCAGGAAGCTGTTCACGTAACCTACCAATATGATTTCGCTGCAATTTCTGCTCGACCTGGCGCACTTTTTCCTTCTCCTCAACAAGCTCGCGAGCCTCGGCAGGGTTTTGATTGACCAATACATTCAGTGCTAGTTGAACGTTACTTTGAACCCGATCCATGAAATCGGCAATTTCTTCGCAGCCCTTCGGCGAGAATTGAAGATTTTGTGAATCCAGCCTCCCGGCCAGGTCCAACATAATTCTGACAATGGCATCGGACGCGGAATCCATATTAGATGAAATCGAAGCAAGTTCCATTGCGCGCTTGCTCATGTCTTCATCTAGGCCTTTCTGACTGAGTCGGGCCAGATAGAGCTTAATATCCAAGTGCATTTTTTTAATTTGCACATCCTGATCGCTTACCGATTTGGCAGCAGCGCAATTCCATTTAGAATACAATGGTTCAACGGCAACTAACATGTGTTCGACTTTTTGTCCCATCGCTAAAATTTCTCGAACTGCACAGTCAAGACCCCGCTGTGGTCGGTCCAGTGCTGTTGAATCAAGCGCACTGGCGGTCGCTAAAGTGCTTTCAACAGAAACTTTATCTGGCATCATTCGAGTTAGTGCTGATATCATTGGACCAACAAATGGTAATGCCACCACCGCAAGCGCCAAATTAAACGCCAGGTGAAGATTAATGGCTTGACGTGCAGGTGTTTTGCCCAATTCATTTAACAATTCAGGCATTATACTGATGAGCATCATCACTAAAAGAGCACCGCCTCCACGCAGTATAAGATTGCCGACAACCATCCGCCTAGATGCAATTGGAGCGGAAAGCGTTAAGACAAAAGCAATAAACGCACCACCTAGATTAGCCCCCAGAATCATAACTGCAGCAGCAGGCGGAGGAAGAATGCCCTGCCCTGCCAATGTTACAAACAATAAAACTGCTGCTACACTTGAATGTACAAGCCACGCAAAAACAGCACCAAGAGCGAAGGCGATTAGCAGATCACGCCCCAAATAGGCCATAACCGCCCGAGTGGCAGGGTCCGCAATCATGGGCTGTGTCGCAGCACGGATCATGTCAAGTGATACAAATATCAGCGCCAGGCCAATCATGATGCGCCCAATCTGGCGGGTACTACTACCCTCAGCGCGCAAAAATACTAACACACCAACCAGTATCAGTAGTGGGATCAGAATAGGCTGACGCACCATCAACAACTGTGTGACAACTGCTGAACCGACATCGGCACCCAACAAAATTGTCAAACCGGTTGCTGTTGCCAGACTTCCTTTGGCAACAAAGTTAGACACCAAAACAGCGACTGCAGTGGAACTTTGCAACAATATGGCAGCACCCAATCCGGTACCGGCAGCAAGCACTCGATTTTTTGCTGAATGTCTAAGCCAGCTCCGTAAGGGCGCAGCAAAACCCCTTTCAAATCCAGTGCGGACAAGGCGCACAGCCCAGATCAACAGGGCTGCGGCACCCGCAATGCTAATAAGGATTTGAAGTGCATGAGGTTCGTTCAACGTAAAAATCTTTCTGTTACAATACTATGTTAGAAGGCAAAGGGCCCAGTCCCTGCGACCGGAGGGATTCGAATGGATTGGAATCCGTTATTCCACCTATGTAGCAAACAACCATCTTCCTGGTTCATAAAGCCGACCGGAGCATCCAGGCGTTGATCAAAAGCAAATGCACTACATGGTGAGGGTGCGGAGATTGCTACTCGACCTGAAACATCAGAAATCATCATACTGTGAATATGGCCACAAACCATCCTCAGATTCCCCCCATAGCCCGAAATCAGATCGTTCATGGCCGCCGGATTTGTCAATGCAATTTTATCCATAAAATCAACGTGTGAAATAAACGGTGGGTGATGAAGAGCTAAGAGAACTGGCGAATGATCCGCCCGTGCGAGAGCCTGTTCAAGAAAGTCGATGCTCTGAGGCAATAATGTTCCCAAGCCCTTGCCTTCTACCAAAGTGTCAAGGCCAATTATGACGACATCTCCTACCCGCAGATCCCAATTCAAAGGACCATCGACCGGCATGTTTTCGGAAAATGCACTGCGCATATTTTCTCGGCGATCATGATTGCCCGGGATTACATAAAGTGGCAGATCCAGCGGCGCTACAATTTTTTTAAACTGCTCGTAGCTTTGTGCACTACCATCATCACTGACATCCCCACTGACCAGAACAGCATCAATAGGCCCAACTTGATCTCGAATCGAATTTATCCTGGTCACCAGCCGCGTCAGACTGTCGGAAGTATCCAAGAGCTTTGAAACTAATTTTCCCCGCTCAACGATATGCGTATCAGTAATGTGCAAGACAGTGGTCATTTAATCCCCGCACGCAAGAACGCTTGAACAAACTGGCGTTGGAAAATCAAGAAGGCTATCAATAGTGGTGCAACCGACATCAATGTAGCTGCAGAGATCACACT
>CAJQOR010000258.1 GCA_905479965.1 uncultured Rhizobiaceae group bacterium
TGTTGATTTGGGTGGAAACAAAATCCGTGTTAATGCGCTTTCTGCAGGACCGATAAAAACTCTTGCCGCATCCGGCATTGGTGACTTCCGCTATATTCTTAAATGGAACGAGTATAACTCACCGTTGAAACGCACAGTGACGATTGAAGAAGTTGGCGATAGCGCACTTTATCTCCTATCTGATCTGTCACGTGGCGTGACCGGTGAAGTGCACCATGTCGATTCAGGTTATCATGTAGTCGGTATGAAGGCTGTTGATGCCCCTGACATCAGTACAGTTTAAACATTCAAAACTTCAGGGGCCAATTGGCCCCTTTTTTAATTCTAGTACCGAGGTTTTCTAATGGTTATTTATGTCGTTCGTCACGGCCAGACAGACTATAATGCTGAAATGCGTTTTCAAGGTCGTATGGACATTCCGCTCAACGAACATGGCGTAGGACAAGCGCGCGGTAATGGCCAAACCTTAAAGGAACTAATCGGTGACCAGGCTGATGCGTTTGACTTTGTTGCAAGCCCATTGGGCCGTACACGCCAGACCATGGAACTTATCCGCACTGAAATGGGGCTCGATACATCTGATTATAGGTTAGATGACCGTTTGATCGAGATATCGTTTGGTGACTGGGAAGGTTCGTCCATAAATGAACTTGAAAACAAATTTCCAGAACTTTACGCACAACGCGAAAAAGACAAGTGGAATTTCACCCCTCCCGGCAATCCAACAGAAAACTACGATATGGTTTCAAAGCGCATTGCCCCCTACCTTCAGTCTATCGACAAGCCGACGGTATGTGTGTGCCATGGCGGAGTTATTCGTACCATGTTTCATATTATAAATGGCGGTGACCAACGCGCCGCAGCTGCAGCCCCGATTCCGCAAGATCGCCTTGTGAAAATCGAGAACAACCAGATCGCGTGGCTCTAATTCACCGTGATATGACACGAAAATAGAAAATAGTTTAAAAACCAACCGTTTTGCCCTATGAGGGGTACAACAAGAGATACTTTTACGGATGATTTTATGTCCCATAATACATTTGGCCACATGTTTCGCGTCACCACATGGGGCGAAAGCCACGGCATAGCCATTGGCTGTGTTGTTGATGGTTGCCCTCCTGGCATTCATTTCACGACAGAAGAATTGCAGCACTGGTTGGACAAACGTAAACCAGGGACCAACCGGTTTGTGACCCAGCGTCGTGAGGCAGATGAAGTTCGCGTGTTATCTGGGGTATTACCGCAAGAAGACGGCTCGTTTATTTCAACAGGCACGCCAATTTCGCTGGAAATTCAAAACACCGACCAGCGCTCAAAAGACTATTCTGAAATTGCTAAACGCTATCGCCCCGGCCATGCGGATTACACCTATGATACTAAATACGGTATTCGCGATTATCGTGGTGGTGGACGTTCATCTGCGCGTGAAACCGCAACACGCGTTGCTGCAGGCGGTTTAGCGCGTAAGGTTGTACCTGATATGATTGTCCGCGCAGCGCTCGTGCAAATCGGTACGAAAAAAATCAATCGCGATAATTGGAATTGGGATGAAGTCAACAACAACCCGTTTTTCGCACCCGATGCCGAGATCGTGCCTGTATGGGAAGAATATCTTGATACAATTCGTAAAAACGGCTCATCCGTTGGTGCGATTATCGAAGTGATTGCAGAAAATGTTCCTGCTGGATTGGGCGCACCAATTTACGCAAAACTTGATACAGATATCACTGCTAACCTTATGTCGATTAACGCTGTTAAAGGCGTTGAAATCGGCAATGGTTTTGAAGCGGCAATGATCTCAGGTGAGGAAAACGCTGATGAGATGCGCATGGATGAAAACGGCAATCCAGAGTTTTTATCCAACAAGGCTGGCGGCATTTTAGGCGGTATTTCTACCGGCATGCCAGTTGTTGCGCGCTTTGCTGTAAAACCAACATCTTCCATTTTATCAACACGCAAAAGCATTGATAGTGATGGGCAAGAAGTTGATGTGCGGACAAAAGGTCGTCACGATCCTTGTGTTGGCATTAGAGCTGTTCCAATAGGCGAAGCAATGGTTGCTTGCGCCATCGCTGATCATTACATTCGCGATCGCGGCCAAACAGGTCGCCTTGGTTCCCAGAACAATAAAAATACTCAGGATTAAGTTATATGTCGTTTAATCAAGCTCGCGTTGTCGAAGCCATTCGTGCCATTGAAAATGGCGAAATCGTCGTCGTAACAGATGATAATGATCGCGAAAATGAAGGCGATTTGATCGTTGCAGCAACACATTGCACACCGGAAAAGATGGCGTTTATCGTGCGCCATACCTCTGGTATTGTGTGCACGCCTATGCCTCGTTCTGAAGCTAAGCGCCTGAACTTAACGCCAATGGTTGCTGATAATGACGCGCCGCATGAAACGGCTTTTACAGTCACAGTTGACTATAAACATGGGACGACCACTGGTATTTCAGCTGACGATCGAACATTAACCGTGCGCAATTTAGCAAACCCAAATGCTGGTGCTGCAGATTTCGTGCGCCCTGGTCATATTTTCCCACTTGTTGCACGTGAAGGCGGCGTTCTTATGCGCTCTGGCCACACCGAAGCTGCGGTTGACTTATGTAAACTTGCGAATTTGCCTCCTGTCGGCGTGATCTGTGAAATGGTCAATGATGATGGTTCGGTGATGCGCGGCGAGCAAGTGAGTGGGTTTGCTCAAGAGCATGGTCTGAAGGAAGTTTCAGTTGCAGACCTTATTGCTTATCGCCAACGTCAGGAAACACTGATCGTGCGCAATGATAGTTTTAAAATTGAAACACCTCACGGTAGTGCGATGGCGCATAGTTATTCCCTGCCATGGGACCCAATGCAGCATTTGGCAGTCGTATTCGGTGATATCCGCGATG
>CAJQOR010000259.1 GCA_905479965.1 uncultured Rhizobiaceae group bacterium
AGTTGCTGCCTTCAGCACCCATATGCGTATAGGCGTTGGTTTGACGGTCCATCATAATCACCATTGTATGTCAACCAATGCCCGCATAGGCGCGCGAGCCCTCAGGCACATTTGTTGATGTATTATGTGGGCATCCCGCACAGAAAAACAAACCGCGATCGATGGGTAGCGCTGATATCTCGCGCGTGCGCAACTCTCGCAGCTCTGATATGCGATCTGAGAGCTTTTTGTTCTTTTTAAGAGAAACAAGATTATCGCCAATAACAATGGCGATTTGAACCGGAGACAAGTCCATTTCAGATTACAGCTGAATGTTGCCTTTTGCGTCTTTCTTGCCAATAATTTGCGGACGGATTGGCAAATCATATAAAATCGTCTTCAATTGATCTTCAATCAGTGCGCGCTTTTCCTCAACGACAATGATTTGCTCAAGCCCCTCAGCAAATTCGCTAATGCCATGCGGTTCGAGCGGCCAAGTCACAGCAACTTTATAAATCGCAAGACCCAGCTTATCCGCCTTTGCTTGATCAAGACCTAATGCTTCCAGCGCTTGCAGTGTGTCCATATATGACTTACCGGTCGTGATAATGCCGATACGAGGTGTGTCTCCACCGTTATAGATAACCTTATCCAACCCATTTGCGCGCACATAAGCGCGCACTGCATCAAGCTTATATCTATGAAGAATAGCTTCGCGCGCTTGCGAGCTATCACCCATTTGAATGTTGAGCCCTTCAGGCGGCATATCAAATTCTGGGATAACAGGTGAAAATTCTTCGTATCTATGGGTAATTGACGATGTTGATTCGACATTGTCTTTGACGCATTTTAGCCCGCACCAAACACCTGCAAATCTGGACAATGCCCATCCATGCAACCCGTATTCTAAAATTTCGGCTACACCTGCTGGGTTGAGCACCGGGATCATGGCATCAGTCATTGCAAATTCACTCTGGTGACACGTTGTCGAACTTTCACATGTGTGATCATCGCCCATAACGACGAGCACGCCACCATGCTTGGAAGACCCTGCAAGATTGCCATGACGAAGCGCATCACCTGATCGGTCTACACCTGGCCCCTTGCCATACCAAATACCAAATACGCCATCATACTTGCCCTCACCGCGCAATTCAGCCTGCTGTGTGCCCCACAAAGCTGTTGCTGCAAGGTCTTCGTTTAGCCCAGCTTCGAAAATAATGTTGCGCGGCTCCAACAAGGGTTTGGCGCGGGAGAACTGTTGATCTAATGCGCCAAGCGGTGAACCGCGATAACCGGAGATATAACCCGCGGTGTTTAAACCATTTTTAGCATCGATATGGCTTTGTGTAAGGCACAAGCGGATAAGCGCCTGCGTGCCATTAAGAAAGACCTGTTCCGAATTGATGTCGAATTTATCATTCAGATCGACGTCTCTTAAATCTGGTTTATGCAGCATGTTTCCTCCAACTCGCACCACATAAGCAAATTAGCTTGTTAGCGGCAAGTCAAAGCCAAAAATTTCTGCCGTTTAAAAACTTTATATAAAGTGGAATAGCGGTAATTTTTTTGGGATCTCAGGCGTGCAATTTTTTAGGAATCACCTTTTTGATCACTTGATCAATAACGTTTTTTATCACAGATTTTTGGCAACTTTTCTCATTTAGAACATTAAATCGTTCACAAACGGCCACATTTCATCCTCGTTTTAACTTGATTTTTTTACTCAATAAAACTTTTTTTCGAGTAATTTCTCACGATAAATCGCGCAATATGTCTCAGACTAATTTTTACGCAATTTGTCTAATAATTGGTTTTAAACGCTTTTTCGATTTGTAAGTACCTAATTTGTCATTTCAAGACTTTTGGAATTAGAAATCGATCACATTTTTGTGCGCTCGATTTGTGTTTTCAAACACGAATCTGGGGTCTATATTCTGCTCATCGAAACGCCAAACGGCGCTCCGGTCACACGGCCACAAACCTTGATCTGAGTATTCGATAAAACAAACTAAATGAAACATTAAGGTGCTCCACAAACAAATTTGCACCATACTAAAAGGACTAAAATTATGAAAACTCTTATTGCTCTTGCTACTGTATCTTTAATGGCTGTTTCCGGTGCGTCTGCACTTTCTTTCGGTCAAGTTGATGCAGCTGTTGGCCAAACAGACGAAATCTCAAGCGTTTATGCTGGTGACGGTTTCGTATCTTACGACGAACTACGCGGTAAAACTGGTGCTTTCGATCGTGCAGCCTTCAATGCTGCTGACGCTGATGGCAACGGTAAATTGACTCCAACAGAATTCAAAAACCTTGGATAATTGATTTAATGAATTCCTAAAGGCCAATGGTCTTTAGGGATCATTGATTAGGTTTGATCCACTTAATCGTTTGATGTTGGAAGCCTGTGCAGAAATGTACAGGCTCCACGCTTTCTTGCAGGTAAAATTGCCCCTGCCCTTGGGGCGAAACTGTCAGAAAAGCAATAGGCATAAAAAAAGAGAGACGCCACAAACATCTCTCTTTTAACACGTACCGGAATGCCACAAATCATTCCGAAAACCTAAAAGGCTCATTATGAAACATGTACAAGATACAAATAATGGTATTTTTACGGCTTTGTCAACTTCAGAAATGACTTACCACATAAAAGGTGTGACATTATTGCAGTCTCCCATCACCCATTTGTTACCAAAGCCACCTCGAAATGAGTATTTATTGCACCATATGTAAGATGTAGAGGCGCAAAATATTAAATCAGGCAACCACAATACTGATTCTGCGCGATTACTATCCTCTCATCTGAAACACGCTTACTCACGCGTTTGTGCATAAGCGTTAATTTTAAATGAGTGCGTTGAGTGTTAAAACATAGTTAATCCGATGCCCCACAAACAATGAAACGGCATCAAGACCAATTTATGAAACCAAGAGTGCCTTTTTGA
>CAJQOR010000260.1 GCA_905479965.1 uncultured Rhizobiaceae group bacterium
TTAGCTGTCTCTGACAAGTAATTCTTCAGCTGTGGAACGATTGAGCGCCATAGGAATGTCATATAGCACGGCTAATCGCATCAAAGCTTTCACGTCTACGTCATGCGGCATTGGGGTCAGCGGGTCAACAAAGAAAATCAACATATCGACTTTTCCATCTGCAATCAGACCACCAATTTGCTGATCACCACCCAAAGGACCGCTTTTCATTCTTGTAACCTGCAGTTCAGGGCAAGCTTCAGTGATACGACCACCTGTGGTTCCGGTCGCAACAATTTCATAAGCGCCAAGCGCAGATTTATGCGTCACTGCAAAGTCTGTCAGGTCATCTTTTTTTTGGTCATGCGCAACCAATGCGATTTTTCGTTTATCGGTCATAAAATTTAGTCTTGCTAATTGGTGTTTTAACTATCGGATGGTAATGGCACATCTTTTATAGATTTAAAGTCTGGTCGGCCAGTATAATTTAACTGCACCTGTGAAAATACCATTTTACCCAAGGTAACATCAGCTTCAGATTTTGGCGTTGGGCCATTTAAAACAACAGCGCATGAGTTTGGTAAATCTGCCATGCTTTTGAGCTTGCGAGGCTTTGGTTTAACATTGGGTTTTTTCGGTTTTGGCGGTGCCCATCTTGCAGGTTCAAACCACCAACTAAGTGGTGCGCCGCATCCATCGCCCTTGGGTACAGCTGCTTGTCGCTTACAATTCGGAGATCCTGAAAGACATTTCATGCGGATGTGAAAGTGATAATGATGACCGTAATAGGGGCGAACTTTACCCAAATGCGTACGATCTCCCTGCCAGTTGTCACATAATTCGCGTTTAATAGCTGGGTGCACAAACAGTCTTTCAACATCGTTATAGGCTGCCGCGCGCATGATTAATCTTGCATGTGCAGGTGTCCAAATATTCTGATCAACTTTTAGTTCACCCTTTTTAAGAACAGAAATTGCACTCATATTCGTACGCTCTGTGTGTGTGAGCGTGCGAGATGGCATGGGTGTGAGCCAGATATCAGCATCAAGCCCCACTTGGTGAGAAGCGTGTCCAGATAACATCGGGCCGCCGCGCGGCTGTGAGATATCACCTACCAACAGCCCAGGCCAGCCATCATGCGCCGATGTTTTCTGCGATAAATCTTTGACCATCGCAATAAGCGTTGGATGCCCCCAGCGACGATTGCGCTCTAAACGCATGGCCTGCCACGTTGGACCGTCAATGGGAATAGCAACACCGCCTGACAAACATCCTTTTGTATAAAACCCGTGTGAAGCCGCAGGCATAACAGTTGGTAGTTTCTTCGCGCCAAAAAGGTATTTAGCAGCTTTTTCTTCAGCCAATCCATATTGCAAAGACATCATGAAAACCAAAAGCGTGGAGGCCAGTTGTTTGAACAAAAGAGAAAATTGCATTGAGTTTCCTATTCATATGGACGCGCAAATCACGCGTGCAGCATAGCGCTCATTTTAAACCATTCAAGGCTTGACTGAGGATTGTGAAAGATCATCTACTCTGATTGGCAAACTTGCGGTTGTCCTTCGAATGCAGCTCTTAGACTTATGTCGATAGAGGTGCGCGTTTCAGGAAGACCAGCAAAATTCTTTGTAATTTTGCAATAATCACAAACTCCAATCACAAACTCCAATCACAAACTCATGAGGTTATATAAGTATTGAAAGTTTGCAGTCTGCGCATCGTCAGGATAAAGATGTTTAGAAATTGAAACAAGCATCGCAGGATTTACCAGATAATTCTGGTAATTCAATCTGAAGATGATCAAGCGCCGAAAGTTGCATGAAGAAGATCATATTTTTTCTAATGGCTGGTAGCGTCGGGTTTGCCGCGGATGTTGGTGTGCTGCTTTTGTTGCTCAGGTTTACCGCATTGGATCCGTTTAGCGCGCGTATTTTTGCTATTGCAGCTGCTATGGGCTGTACCTGGATCATAAATCGGAACATCACGTTTCAAAAAGGTGGACGCTCAGTCGCTTCAGAAGGTGTTCGCTATGGTAGTGTGGGATTAAGTTCAGCGCTGATTAATTATGGTGTCTATGCAGGATTGTTATTCTTGTTTGCAGACTTAAGGCCCATATTTGCTTTGGTCGTAGCATCTGCAGTGGCAACCTGTTGGGCATTTATTGGTTATAATAAGTTTGTCTATGGTAGCCCCAAAAAGGATTAGGGCTACCAGATATTAAGGGCTTTTATTCCTCTTAACCGCGAAGTTCGCCACCTGTTGATTTAGCAACATTGGCAATAATCTTTGAAGAAAGCGCTTCGAAATCTTCCTCGGTTAAAGTGCGTTCGGTCGGCTGAAGGGTTACTTCAATCGCAATTGATTTTTTCCCCTCACCCAATGAAGGTCCTTCAAACATATCAAATACGTTGACCGATGAAATGAGTTTTTTATCCGCGCCGCTTGCAGCTTTGATAAGTGTTTGAGATTGAACATCACGATCAACCACAAAAGCAAAGTCACGACGCACGGCCTGATATGGTGATAATGATAGAGCACCCTTCGTCCGGGTTGGCTTGCGTTTACCTTCAGGAATTGCATCAAGGAAAATTTCAAACCCACAAAGCACGCCTGATACATCCAGCTCTTTTAATGTTGAAGGGTGGAACTCACCAAATGTGCCGATGATATTTTTAGGGCCAAGTTTGATCTTGCCAGAACGACCAGGGTGATACCAATCAGGTCCACCAGCTTCGATCTGTAGGTTTTTAACAGGCGCCCCCGCAGCTTCAAGGGCTGCTAATGCATCTGCTTTTGCATCATATACACCAACATTATCAGCGTTACCTGACCAATGGCGACCGTAAGCTTCCATTTTTGCCGTACCACGACGAA
>CAJQOR010000261.1 GCA_905479965.1 uncultured Rhizobiaceae group bacterium
ATCAATGGCTTGGGATACAGGTGGTTGGCAGCTTAATGCTGACAATGCTGATATCAACTTTGTTGCGCCGGCATCTGGTGCGCTTGGTTGGATTGATACATTTGCATTGCCATCACGCGGTCGTGCAGACGATGCAGCATATGCTTGGATCAATTTTGTCATGCAGCCAGAAATTGCTGCGATGATCACATCAGAAGCTGGTAACTTTACAGCTTCAAAAGGTGGTGATGCCGGTGTTGA
The DNA here is from genome assembly GCA_905479965.1 of uncultured Rhizobiaceae group bacterium. The sequence goes on from CAJQOR010000261.1 coordinate 241, forward strand.
TGATGCGCTTAAAGCACGTTACCAAACAAGCTTCCCACAAGAAGCTGTCGACAATATCAAATGGTATCCAGCGGTTCCTGCAGGTCTTGAAGCGCTGGAAGGTTCTGTGCTTGATCGTGTGAATGCAGCTCAATAAAAACTAGACTTAAATTGAGGGGTGCCAACGTGCCCCTCATTTTTTAAATACATGAAATAAGAGTGTTAGATGTCCGAAGTTGCTGATCTCGAATGTAGAGAGCTTTCAAAAAGTTTTCTGGACTTTCAGGCCGTAAAAGAGGTGAGCTTCAGTGTTCCCAAAGGCACATTCTTTTCGATTTTAGGACCATCAGGTTGCGGTAAAACAACTCTTCTCAGAATGATCGCTGGCTTCCAAGAACCAACGAGCGGCGATCTTCTTATCAAGAATAAATCTGTACTTAATGTACCGCCCAACAAGCGGCCTGTTTCAATGGTATTTCAACACTTAGCACTATTCCCCATGATGAACATAGCCGCCAATGTTGGCTTTGGTTTGCGTCAACGTGGGGTCGATAAACGCGAAATTGAACAGCGTGTTGAAACAGTACTCGAACGTGTGGGTCTGCCGGGCGTCGGAAAGCGCTCCATCAATCAGCTATCTGGCGGGCAAAAACAGCGCGTCGCAATTGCGCGATGTATGGTGTTAGAACCAGATGTGTTGCTTTTAGATGAACCGCTTGGTGCGCTAGATTTAAAATTGCGCGAACACATGAAGATTGAGCTTAAGAAGCTGCAAGCAGAATTTAACACAACGTTTGTGTATATTACCCATGACCAATCCGAAGCGCTTGTCATGAGTGATCAAATCGCAGTCATGAACCACGGTGTGTTTGAACAAATTGGCACAGCGCGTGAACTTTACTATCAGCCAAAAACCTCATTTGTTGCAGGCTTTGTGGGTGAAGCAAATAAGTATGAAGCCAAAGTCACATCCAAAAACGGCGATGCGCTTCAGTTAATAACCCATGATGGTGTTGAACTTTCAGGTATTGATGCTGTTGGGGGACTAAACAAAGGCGAAAGCGCGCAAGTATTCGTGCGACCTGAAGCCATCAAGATATCGCGCAAACAAGCTGATATCGATGCAATGGACAACACCCATTCCGGGGAGATAGAAAACATTCTCTTTAATGGCGCCAATAGCCAATTGCTTCTGCGCGATAATTCCAACGGCGCTCAAATCAACATAACCATGCCGCAAACTGGTGAGTTCCGCGATCTAGTAAAAGGTGACACGGTTTATTTTGGTTGGGAAGCTGGCCAAACCCGATGCTATGCGTCGGATAAAGCGAGCTAAGATGACGTCTGATAAGTCAAAACTTGGTTTTTATCTTTTACTTTCACCACTTTTATTGTGGTTGATGACGTTAATTATCTTGCCGCATGTGGGCATGTTTTTCGTTTCAATCAGCGAAAAAGTAGGTGTTCGTCAGTATGAAACAGGTCTTGGAAATTATGCGGTGTTTTTTAACGAACCGCTTTATTGGAACACATTTGCCCGCACCGCATATATGTCAATCGCTGCCACGTTTTTAACGCTGCTTATTGGGTTTCCAATTGCATATTATATTGCAAAACTCACAAAAGGACGCACTAAAACAACGTTGTTTTTGATGTGTCTTATTCCGTTTTGGGTCAGCGAATTGGTTCGTACATTTGGTTGGATGATTTTGCTGCGCGAAACTGGTGTGGTCTCTAGTTTCTTGCAATATCTCGGCCTTGTCGACGGACCCATCGAGTTTTTATACAATGATGCTGCGATCATGACAGGTCTTGTTTATACCTCCATGTTATTCATGGTTGTTCCTTTAGTGACAACGCTCGATAGTCTCGATGACAGTTTGATTGAGGCGGGGTATGATCTAGGCGGCAATGGATACACAATCCTGCGCGAGATCATTATCCCACATGCCATGCCTGGCATCGTATCAGGCTGTATTGTGGTCTTCATGTTGTCGCTTGGAAACTATCTGACGCCTATTTTGTTGGGCGGGAAAGATAGCCTATGGTTTACTGGTCTCATCTATAGCCAGTTTATCACACGGTTCAATTGGGAGCTTGGTTCTGCATTCGGGTTCTTATTGCTTGGACTGTCTTCGCTCATCGTGTTTGTCGGATTAAAACTATCTCGACAATCGCTCACTGAAACGATGGGGCGCTAAGATGATTACTGGTATCAAACAAAGCCCGTTCTTTACATGGTCTTATCGCGCCTATGTCATAGTCTTTTTCATCTATTTAGCACTGCCGCTGGCGGTCGTTTGTGTCTTTGCATTTAATGATAGTCAATTCCCTTCGCTTCCCTGGGATGGGTTCACATTAAAATGGTTCTTTGGCAGTGAGTCTCCATCCATCGGTGTTTTTAACGAACGATCAATCATTCGATCCATCGGTACATCTGCATTTGTTGCGTTCTGGGTTGCGATTATATCGGTATGTGTGGGAACCTGTAACGCGTTCTTGTTCACCAGATATGAGTTTAGAGGAAAGTCATTTCTTTACATTGTCATGCTGCTGCCATTGATAATACCGGGTATTATTTTAGGTATCAGTATTTTGGTATTCACCTCCAATATTGCAAACTTCCTAGAAAATGCCACAGGCTTATGGTTTGATAATTTAAGACCAGGCCTTATTCTTGTGATACTCGGCCAGTTCTCGTTTATCACAACATTTGCAACACTGGTCATTTCCGCACGATTGCAAAAGTTTGATCTAAGCTTGGAAGAAGCTGCACTGAATTTGGGTGCAACAAAACTTGGTGCGATCCGTTCCATCACGCTGCCATTTTTATATCCGGCAATGATCGGAGCAGGGGTGGTTGCTGTCCTTATGAGTTTTGAGAACTTTAATACCACATTGATGCTGGTTGGCTCTGACGCACCCCTGACGATTACGATGTTTGATCGTCTTAAATTGGGGTCGACACCGGTGCTAAACGCCGTCTCATTATTGCTCATGCTCGCGTCAGCAGTGCTAGGATTAATGTCGTTACTTCTGCAGAAAAAATCTGATTAAGATCTGTTCGCTCATATGATGATGATGTCCGAAAATCTTGTGACATATAGATGACGATTACTGAAACAAATTTGTTAGAATTGAAAATCTAGCTGCCTGCTGCACGTTTTCTACAATGGCTCCCTTAATTTGTTGATCGATAAATTTTGAATTTGTTGAGATTGTGCGTGTGATCGACTTAAGTATATAAAAATCAAAGTCTTGCGTGGTTTTTTTAAGTTGAAAAAGTGAAATTTTTATCTCTTTGATAGCAAAAGATTTATCATCTGTAGTTGTTAATTATGACTGTCACAAAACTTTATTATTTCCGTCATCAAACTGAAAAATGCGCCCCCTAAGTTTGTGCCAGCTCAGACGGAGGCTTTCTTAATGCTGCTCGAAATTCGTGATCTAACTAAGAAATTTGGGACTGCGACCGCAGTCAATAAAATTAAGTTTACAGTCGAAAAAGATCAATTCATCGGAATTGTTGGCCGTTCAGGCGCTGGGAAGTCGACCGTTTTGCGAATGCTCAATCGTCTTGCAGACCCAACCGACGGTTCTATTGTCTTCAATGGTCGCGACGTTACAAAGCTCGAAGGCGCAGACAAGCGCAAGTGGCAATCAGATTGCGCCATGATCTTCCAGCAGTTCAACCTAGTGCCCCGCCTTGATGTTGTTTCAAACGTTCTACATGGGACTTTAAACAGGCAAAATACACTGGCGACAATGTTTAACCTTTTCCCTAAAGATGATGTCTATACAGCTATCGATATTTTAGAACGTTTAGGCATTCAAGAACATGCCATGAAACGCGCTGAGGCTTTGTCAGGTGGACAACAGCAACGTGTCGCGATTGCGCGTGCGATGATGCAAGACCCGCAAATTGTTTTGGCTGATGAACCAATTGCCTCGCTTGACCCAATGAATGCTCAGATAGTTATGGATAGTCTGCGCCGTATTCATGAAGAAGATGGTCGCTTGGTAATCTGTAACCTTCACACGCTCGACACAGCACGCAAATATTGCGACCGCGTGATCGGTATGCGTGACGGCAATATCGTCTTTGATGGCACTGGCGCTGAGCTGACTATGGAAGCTGCCCGCGAAATCTATGGTGCAGATGAGAGCTTCTCAGAATCGGCAACTTCAACAAGTGTTGAAAGCCTTGCCCAAACAAATCACAAGCTCGACGAGCTTGCATGATGTGATCCAAGCCCCGGGAATCGGGGCTTTTTTATATCCTAATGGAGAAATGAAAACATGAAAAAACTCGCTTTAGCCCTTTTGGCGACAACTTTAATGACAGGTGCTGCAGCTGCTGACAGCATGGAAAAAATCTCAGAATTCCGTATTGGTATCTTGGGTGGTGAAAACGCTCAGGATCGTATGAATTCATACCAGTGTCTTGCTGACAAAACGACTGATTTGCTTGGTGTTGAAACTAAATTGTTCGCACCTGCTGATTATGCCGGTGTTATCCAAGGTCTTCTTGGCGGTACAATCGATATGGCTTGGTTGGGTGCATCTGGTTACGCAAAAGCATATTTGTCTGATCCAGAAGCTGTTGAGCCGGTACTTGTGAAAGTCAATGTTGATGGTGGCTTTGGTTACTATTCTGTCGGTTTTGCGCGTAAAGATTCAGGTGTAACATCACTTGAAGATCTTAAAGGTAAAACATTTGGTTTTGGTGATCCAAACTCAACATCTGGTTACCTCATCCCATCTATCGAAATTCCACAGCAAATTAGCGCAACAATGGAATCAGGCGATTACTTTGGTGAAGTTAAGTTCACAGGTGGTCACGAGCAAACAATCGTAGCTGTTGCAAACGGCGAAATCCAAGGTGGTGTAACTTGGGCTGATGGTCTTGGCGAATGGGAAGATGGCTATAATTCAGGTGCGCTTCGCAAAGCCGTTGATGCTGGCCTTGTTGACATGAATGACATGGTTAAAATCTGGCAGTCAAGAACAATCCCAGAAGGTCCAATCGTTCTTCGCAAAGCACTTCCAGCTGACGTTAAAGTTAAAATGACTGGTCTTGTAGCATCTTTGAAATCACTTGATCCTGATTGCGCATATGGCGTTGCTTCAGGTGAGACAAAGGGCTTCATGCCTATCACTCACGATGCTTACGAAGTGATCATCGAAGCGCGTAAATTGAAATCTAACTAATCGTTTTCAATCTCTAATAATGACCACCCCATGCGTTGGGGTGGTCTTTTTCTAGTCTCATAATCAAAGAACAAAAATGTCGACACAAGCCATAGAAAATTCTGCGGCGCCGGATCTGCGTGAAAGATATCTCGCCCAAGTTCAGCGTAAGCATTTATATAATGCCATTTTCCTGATCGTATTTATGGCGCTTCTCGTCAGCGGTTTTATGACTGCAGATGATCGAAACGCCGGTGGTTTTTGGGACGGTTTACCAAACATTTTCGATTTTCCAGCTGAATTGTGGGATGATGCCAGTCAGAAACTCGCGCAATTTCCAGCTCACTTCATTGAATTTTTGCCGAGCTTGCTTGAGACGATCAATATCGCTGGCGCCGCCACATTGATTGGCGCAATAGTCGGCGTGTTCATCTCGCTGCTCGCCACGCGTGGTCTGGCAAAATGGCCGCGCATGATCCCAGTGTTTCGCAGAATTATGGATGTGTTGCGCGCTATTCCTGAAATTGTGATTGCGTTGGTGCTTATTTTCATCATGGGCGGCGGCCCAGTTCCAGCGATGATCGCTATAGCGCTTCACACAATTGGCGCCTTGGGTAAATTGTTCTCATTAACTTCTGAG
>CAJQOR010000262.1 GCA_905479965.1 uncultured Rhizobiaceae group bacterium
TGTTCACTTTGTAAATATTGGATGACATGTTCAGCTAATCGTTTGGTCGCTCCCATGACATTGGTGGGGTTCACCGCTTTATCTGTTGATATCAACGTAAAGCGCTCCACCCCATTTTCAACCGCTGCCTCAGCTAATGTCTTTGTGCCGAGAACATTGTTGCGCGCGCCCTCAACCTCGTTAAACTCAACGAGTGGGACGTGTTTATAAGCTGCAGCGTGGTATATGGATTTAACATTAAATCTAGTAATTAATTCATCGATAAGCGTTCGGTCTATGACATTACCCAAACACGAAACAATTTGACCATGTGAAAAATTTGGGTGCGCAGTTAGTTCTGCTTCAATGCGATATAGCGCAAATTCCGATAATTCTAAAAGAATAATGCGCTCCACTCTGTTGGCGAGTAATTGTCGGCAAATTTCTGAACCAATGGATCCACCTGCCCCGCTCACAAGAACAGTCTTACCTTCGATAATCGCTTTGACTTCTGGGTTTTTAAGATCAATGCTGTCTCGTCCCAAAACTTCATCGACTGAGACCTGACGCAAAGACCCCAAAACGTTGCCAGATTTTATAACATCATTAATGCTAGGTAATTCTCTGATCTTACAATCAAGCTCTCCAAGTGATGATAAAACCTGACGTCTACGAGGCGCAGTTAACGACGGGATGGCCAGAAAGATCTCTTTTACAATTTTATCTTTAACATAATTTTTCAATGCTTCTGGAGACGAAACGCGCAATCCTTCAACCACCAGACCGTGGAGCGAACGATTATCATCAACTAAGGCCACGGGGCGATATTCAGTTGACTGTTTTAACGCTAGAATAAGTTGGACACCTGCTTGCCCTGCGCCAAAAATTGCGACCGGCAAACGGGAGCTTTCAGCATTAATAACATAGCGGATGATATATATAGCGATCAATCTAATGCTTAAAACCAACATTATAAATGTCAGCATAAAGATGATTGGCACTGTTCTGGGAGTGCCCAAAGACAGTAAAATATTGAAAGTAAACCCAATTAAACTCAGCACAAAGACGGCAAACCCCGTTTTTGTGATTGCGGAAACATCAAATCCGGACAATTTTAATCTATGAAGCTGAAACCCATAAAAAATAATGGGATACGCCAACAGCAATATACCCAACAGAGACAAAGAACGCTCCATAAATTGCAGTGGCAGCATATCATTTAAGCGCATGATCAGCGCTGCGTAGAGTGCAAATGGAATGAGAAGCAAGTCTGCAACTAAAACCAATAATGCTCTTGCGAACCTTGAAAGACTATGTAGAAACTTACGCATATAAAAATTTTCTATTGCACCCGATAAACTGAGGTATCTGAAATACTTATGTTAATCAACTATCAGATTTAACGTAAACTAAAGATAACCACTATTTACGTCAAAAACGTCCCTTTATTATATTTCCTAGCGGGATTAATTGAGATTTCATCCACATACATGCTAAGAGCAGTTTCATCTTTATGATTTGTGTTAACTAGCTGAGTTCTGATGCTTTATTCTCTCTTTAAGAAAACCTTTGACTACGGCGTATCAATTTCAATTATGGTTCTCTTCTGGTGGCTATTTATACTGATCGCCCTGCTGGTAAAATCAAGTTCAAAAGGACCTGCAATACTTGCGCAAAAACGCATTGGGTTAAACGGTGACGAGTTTGTGTGTTATAAATTCAGAACCATGCATGTGGGTACAAAAATTGCTGCAACCCATGAAGTCAGCGCCAACAACATCACAAAAATTGGCAAGTTTTTACGCAAATCCAAAATGGATGAGCTGCCACAATTATGGAATATCATCAAAAACGAAATGAGCTTTGTTGGCCCGCGCCCTTGTCTGCCGACACAGGTTGAGCTTATTAAGCTTCGAACGAGCGCCGGAATTTTTAGCGATTTGCCGGGAATTACTGGCTGGGCTCAGGCTCAAGGTATCGACATGAGCGATCCAGAACACTTGGTCAATACTGAGATTGAATATCTATCAAAACGCTCAATTTTTTTCGATATAAAAATACTTTTTGCAACATTTATTGGTCGTGGTAATGGCGATCGGACCCGTTAGTGCCTTCAAATTTCATATGTTGAACTGGATAATTTAGGCTGTTAACAATTTGATTTATTCATCGTATGGTCTGCCAATGCTCAAGAAAGAAAAAGATTTATGCCTGTAACAGCTCAAGATGTCGCCGATAAAGCTGGGGTTTCTCGCTCGGCAGTATCGCGTGCTTTTACCCCGGGCGCTTCAGTTTCTGCGCGCATGCGCAAACGCGTGGAAGATGCAGCAAAAGATCTCGGTTATAGTCCAAATGTTTTAGCCAGTAGCTTAACAACTCGGCGAACCAAGCTGATTGGGCTGGTTTCTGATAATTTTCAAAACCCTTTATTTTTGGAAGTGTTTGATTTGTTTTCCCGCGGATTGCAGGAAAAAGGTTTAAGGCCGCTTTTGTTGAATTTATCGGGTGAGCACAATCCGGAAAATTCTGTACATCTGCTGCGACAGTATTCTGTCGATGGTGTTATTGTGGCGTCATCAACCTTACCGCCAGGATTTGCAAAGGCATTTTCCGATGAAGGTATTCCAATCGTTCATTCATTTGGTCGTCATGCTGTTTCTCCAGCAGTGACCATTGTTGGCATTGATAATGTTGAATGTGGACGCATGGCTGCGCAGGCTTTGTTATCATGTGGTTATAAATCAGTTGGTTTTATCGGCGGACCTGAGCTTGCCAGTTCGACCCAAGATCGCGTAACCGGATTTCGTGAAGAAATCGCAAAGCACCCTGAAGTGTATGTGACACATTCATATGCCAACGCATATTCTTTTAAAGCAGGCCGGGCAGAAATGCAGCGCCTCTTAAAAGACACCCCTCAGCAAGCATATTTTTGTGGTGATGATGCGTTAGCGGTTGGTGCCATGAGCGCGGCCGAAGATGCAGGTTATAACGTTCCAAGCGATATTGGTTTCATTGGATTAAACGATATGGAAATCGCCAGTTGGCAAAACATTAATCTCACAACGATTAAGCAGCCAATAAAGGACATCATCAATTCGTCTTTGGAGCTGATGTTTGAAATGCTTGAAGATCCTGAACATGAGCCGCAAGCAAAAATTTTCCCCTGCGAAATTATTGAACGCGGCACTCTTATTAAGAGGGATTAAAAAGCGGTTTTGTGACCCGACAGATTTATATAAAATGACATCATTAAGAAAAACGCCGTGCAATCCAACTTAACTGCACGGCGTTTTTTTGTTTTTAACTAGCGAAACATTGGTGGGCGCGCGTCAAGCCATTCGCCATCGTTTTTACCAGATTGTGCAACAGCAACAACAGCTGCCATGGATCGCAATCCATCCTCCGCACGCGGATAAAGATTTGCAGCTGGGTCCATGTCACGATCTTCTTTTTGCGCATTGATTGCTTCAGCAAGATCTAGATAGATATTTGCAAATGCAAGCGGCATACCTTCTGAGTGACCAACCGTCACGCGAGATGCACGATCGGCTTCAGGTGACAAGTTACCTTCACCACGTTCGATGATCTGTAAGCGCTCACCCAAAGGCATGTAGAAAAGTTGGTTTGGTTGCTCTTGAGACCAACGAAGACCCCCTTTTTCACCGAAGACTTGAATTCCCAAACCGTGCTGACGACCGATTGCAATCGATGATGTCCAAAGGCGTCCAACTGTGCCACCATCCATACGGAAATTGACCATAGCGTCATCTTCCAATGTGCGCACCGCAATGCAAGACACCGTGTCGGCTGATAGTTTTTCCACTTCCTGGCCGGTGACAAAACTTGCCATGTGAAGTGCATGAATACCGCAATCTGCAAATTGTGCAGATACCCCAGCTTGCGCTGGATCATAACGCCAGCGAACACGCGGATTATCTGCATCTTCTGCATCCGCATGATGTCCATGCGAAAATTCAGCATTTACAACACGAATGGCACCCAAATCACCACGCGCGATCATTGCTTTCATGTGGCGAACGAGCGAGTATCCGCTATAACCGTAGTTCACGGCGCAAATCTTACCCACTTTATCGGCCGTGCGCACAATATCTTCACCCTCTTCAACCGTCATGGTCATCGGCTTTTCGCACAACACATTAAACCCAGCTTCCAGAAATGCTTTAGTAATTTCGTAGTGAGTAGAGTTTGGTGTCGCAACGGTGACTAGGTCCACGCGATCATCACGATCCTTTTCGCCCGCAAGCATGTCCTGCCAACTCCCATAAGAGCGATCAGCGGCAAGGCCCAATTTTTGACCATAAGCTCGACCTTCTTCTGGACGGTGATCAAGCGCGCCGGCAACGAATTCAAACTCTCCATCGATGCCGGACCCAAGTCTATGCGCTGGCCCAATTTGACTGCCTTCACCGCCGCCAATCATACCCCATTTTAATTTTGCCATTTATGCATCCTCGCTAAAACCAATTGAAGCTAAAAACTCACGATTGAAACGCGCGTCGCCAACCGGATCATTCTCCAATGTAGGGTCAATATCCTGTTCAACAGTGCACCAACCAGAGAAATTGTTGTCTGTCAGGATTTTGTAAACACTTGGGAAATCAACATCACCTTGGCCGAGCTTGCAGAAAATATGCTGGCCACACGCGTCGTAAAAATCCGTGCGGTTTTTTACGACATTGGCTTTTACAACCGGGTCAATATCTTTAAAATGCATATAAGATATACGACTGATATATTTTTCCATAAATGCAATCGGATCAAATCCTGCATAGCTGTGATGGCCAGTATCAAAGCAAATTTTTAATATGCTTTCATCAACCTCGGACAATAGCTTTTCCAGCTCTGGTTCGAAATCCATAAAGCCGCCAGCATGAGCGTGAATACCAACCGTTAAGCCAAATTCTTCTGCACCCATTTTTGCAACATACGCAATACGGTCGCGAAATGCAGACCATTCAGCTGCGCCCATTTGCTCAGCTTCAGAAGCCCGTCCTGCAGTGGGTGCACGACGTGGAGAGATGGAATCAATTAGGACTAAGTGCTCTGCACCGTGGGCTTTAAGTGCTTCACATGTTCTGCGAGATGCATCCTTTACATCATCCCATGCATCGGCATCGTGAAACGCGCGAAAGACAACGCCACCAATGAGTTCTAACTCATGTTTTGACAGCGCATCACCAAGTTCTGACGGGTCCTCAGACATATATCCAATAGGACCAAGCTCGATACCGTTATAACCAGCGTCTTTGCAATCCTTCAGCACATCTTGCCATTGTGGATTGCGAGGATCATCTGCAAATTCAACACCCCATGAACAGGGTGCATTGCCTATTCTAATTGTCATATTCTAGTCTTTCAAAAAATTAAATATCGTTGATATTGAGCCACTTTTTCTCTGTGGCTGATTTAAAGGCGGCTGAGACGATTTGCATAACGTCTAACCCATCTTGAAATGTTGGCCAAATAGCTGTCTTAGTCGCGATAGCTTCTAAAAAGTCTTTGGCTTCAATGATAATCTGATCTTGATATCCGGTTCCGTGTCCGGGTCCCTGACAAAATGGCAGATAATCTGGATGCTCAGGTCCTGTAAATATCTTTTTAAACCCTTGCTGAGCGGCAGGTGCATCCATTTCATATAACCAGAGCGCGTTTTGATCCTCTTGATCAAAACGGATAGCACCTTTTGTTCCGGTAATCTCATAGGCATAGCCCATTTTTCGACCCGACGCGACACGGCTGAAATACATATGTCCCATGACACCATTTTTAAATCGGCACATCATCTGGCCGTGGTCGTCATTGGTCACATCTTCCATTGCACCTGTTTCTGCATGCGGACGTTTTGTGTGAACTGTATCAATTTCAGCAATTAATCCCTCAATGGGGCCTATCAAAGCCAATGCGGCATTGATCATATGAGGTGCCAAATCACCCATTGTACCATTGGCATCGCCTTTTGTGCGCCAAG
>CAJQOR010000263.1 GCA_905479965.1 uncultured Rhizobiaceae group bacterium
GAAGCCCTAGAAGATTTCAATCGTGCTATCAATTTAGATAAGACGGTCGCTGAATCTTGGTCAAACCAGGCTCTGGTTTATGAGCAACGCGGCGACAAATCACGTGCGAGAAAATCATACATTCGAGCGATTGCACTCAACCCGAATTACCAACCCGCCAAAGATGGCCTAGCGCGCGTTCGCAACTAAACCCATCCTTTAAAAGTTTATCAGCCAAAATAAAACGTGCGGACCTTTCAGCCCGCACGTTCAAAACTCATGTGTGATCTCTAAAGAGCGATCAGATAATCTTGTTCATGATGATACGCCCAACGAAGAGCAGAACAAAGAACGAGATAAATCCAGTTAGCAAACCACCTGAAGTAAAAAACCCAATCGCCATTGCAATTAGCAAGGCAATACAAATCAAAGTGCCGTACTTTGTTCCGACCATAAACACGTTATATGTTTTATCGTGCTCAGAGTAATCCATTTCAGCGCCAAGCTCGACTGGACCTGTCTCTTGTTTAGCCATTTATCTTCTCCAGATTAAATAATATTTGCCAGAGATTTACACAATTCGCTTGAGTGAGGCAATGCGAAATTGATTGATTTTCACCCATAAAATGATTGAACTTGCGGAATAATCGACAATGGCGGCAGATTTATTTCCGATAAAGGTGCAAACATGCGCTTTCGTTCAAACGGAGTTGAGTTGAAAAACGGATAACGTTTTTTAATCGATGGCAATGTTTGCTTGATATGCCCGCCGTAAATATCAAGATCACAATCAAGATAGGCGTTGTACTTTGGCTCCGCCAATGGGATGAAATTTAAAAAACGACGATAAAATGCCCTGTGGTTCGACCTGATAATAGCAAGACAATGATCCGCTTTATAATATTCAGATGCCATGAGCGCTGTTCGCACAGTCAAATATGCAAGACCTGGAACTTCCTTGATGAGGATCGGGTCCGCTGCAAATTTTAGCGGGTCAACAACACTCATACCCGCATCCAACATGGGACCCACAACCTCAGGGAACTGCTTCATTGCAAGCCCATCTTGCTGCTGAGATGTCACGTGATGGATGCGCATTGTTGCGACCAGTTGCTCAAGATAATAAACACCAATAACATGCGCATTGGCTGCAAAATCTTCTTTATCAATCATAATAGAATGCTTGTCTGGGGCGAGACCGACGGGTTCATAAGCACGGCGCCTTAGCGCGGCCACCTCTTCAAGATCTTCAATTGATTCAATCCGACGATATTCAATGTCTTCCATCAACGTCATAAGTTTTTGATTAAAACTGCCAATTTCCCGCACGCTTGTCATAACTTTACTCCACAAACTCATCTACCGAGGTGGAATATAATGTTAAAGTTTTATTAATGATATGATTCAATTGAAAACTATCGATTAAGTTTTCATTAAGGTTAACAAAAGGTTAATACCCATAGTTCAGACACCAATATAAGCGCATGCATCACCTAAATATTGGAAAGACTGTCAGAGAATGAAACTATTTTGCCTGTTTTTTTGGCAATGAAGAAACACCGCCATTCGTGCGATCTAGCTTCCGAGATAATTCACGTATCGCAGATTTTGGCATTGGCATACCAAATATAAAGCCTTGAATGATGTCTGCGCACTTATTTTGGCGGATAACTTCAAGTTGCTCATTTGTCTCAACACCCTCGGTTATAATTTCCAAACCAAGTTCACGAGACATGTGGATAATCCCGCGCAGGAGTTTGAGTTTTTGCTCATCGTGAGCAATGTCGCGTACAAATGAGCGATCAATTTTTACTTTATTAAGCGGCAGCTTGTCTAAATAACTCAGGCTAGAATATCCAGTGCCGAAATCGTCAATAGCGATCGACATGCCCATCTGACGCATTTCACGCAACAACATGGCAGCTTTATCAGCCTCATCGACAACTGCACTTTCGGTGACTTCTAGATGTAACCGTTGCGGTGCTAACCCTGAAGCCATCAAAGCTTCCGAAATAACTTTAATGATATGATTATCCACCAGGTCGTGTGCAGACAAGTTAACAGATACAAACATATGCTCAGGCCAAGTTGTACAATCTTGAGCAGCATTGCGGATCATAGTTTGTGTTAATTCGCGCACAACGCCAATTTCTTCAGCCAAAGGAATGTAAACACCTGGTGATATTGGACCAAGCTTAGGATGGTTCCAACGCGACAAAGCTTCAGCACCCACAATTTTCCGGCCATCTGGCGTAAACATAGGTTGATAAGCTGCTGACAGTGAGTTTGTTTTCAATGCCTCACGTAGATCAGTCTTTAATTGTTGACGCTCTGTATACTTCTCATCCATCGTCGATTCAAACTGTGACCAATTATTAGTGCCATGTTTGCGAGCGTCACGCTTTGCGATATCGGCGCAAACCTGCATTTCTTCCAGTTTGAAATTAGTTTTATCGCGGACAACAAGACCACCGTAGAAGCAGACATTTATCTCCATGCCATCTATTTCATAAACACGGCAAATGTCTTCAAATAAATCATTCATATAAGCTTTAATAACGTCTTCGGTGTGATGCGGGAATAGAGCAACAAATTCATCGCCACCGAAACGCGACACTAATATGCCGTGTCGTTTTGCAATATCATTGATACGGCACGCAACTTTTTGCAACAGCGCATCACCAACGAGATAACCTTTGGTTTCGTTGACATGCTTAAAATCGATGATGTCAAACACAGCAAACCCAACTTTGGATTTTGATCCTGTCTGAAGCAGTTTATCGTGGATAAGCTGACGGAACCATTCGCGATTGGGCGTATTGGTCAGGCCATCATAACGCGCCATATGCAGAATTTTTTGATCCGAACGTACTTTGTTCGTAACATCTTGGAAAATGACGACAACACCATCATCGTTTTGATGACGAGCGGTAAACTCGAATAGTTGATGGGTATCAATCTCTAGCGTCATTCGGGATTTGCGGCCGGCAATCAAATTCAAAATTTCAGACTGAAGTGCTTTCCGTTTCTTTTCTGAAACAGAATGTCCTCTTAAAACATAGCGCAGAACGACATCAATCGGCTTGCCTTCAAGTTCAGCGGCTTGCGGAATACCCAGCATCGATTTGGCTTTATAATTGACAACACGCAGTCTCTTATCTGGATCAATCATAATCAGACCATGAGACATATTATTGATCGCGCCATCCAAACGGTCAGCCAGAACTGTACTTTGTTTTTGCGCCATAACGCTCGAATAAAGTACTTCGCGCACACCATTGGCCAAAGAGCGTGTTGACAAAAACACCGGTAATAATAGCAAAGCAAGAACGCGGACATAAACATCGTCAGATGCGATAAATCCGATCAAAACCGGGATACAGACAGCTAAAACCATCATATCGACGTTAATTTTTGAACCAAAATTTCGCCCGACGACGGCAACCAACGTGGCAAACGTGACCGAAACGGTTGCAAGTTGCGCAAAGCCTGAAGTGGTTTGAATAAATGTGTAAGCTGTCATAACGCCAAGCAGCAATGTAATTGACACAGCGCCTATAACGTATCGCCTCTCCCAACTTTGCGTTTCTTCTAGCGTTATATCACCCTGATCAGCCTGATCGAATTTACGCATATCAAGCATGCGAACCGTCCAAATAGCGATAATACCGGCTGCAAAAATAAGAAAAGCTAGTTGGTGTGTGTTTAAATAAACAACCAGTGCAACGATCACATGCGAAAGCATTCCGATAAACAGAGTACTTCTTTTTGTGTACAGCGATCGAACAAATGATAGCCGGACATCTGATGTCACATCATTGTTATCATTTACTTGCATTAGTTAATTTCCAACTCAACTATATGCAAACTAAAGTAATTCAACTAAAAAAAGAGTTAAATTTCCAGAGATTTAGCTAATATTTTACACCATTAGTTTTTACTATTTTATACCAATGCGTAGGGTTTCTGGAACCGGCGATAACGGCGCTTTACCTGCAAACCAGTTAACCAAGTTATCAACCTGCAGGTCGCCCATCGCATTGCGCGTATGAACAGATGCGGACGCAACATGCGGAAGCATAGAGACATTATCAAGCGTGAAAAAGTCTTGTCGCGGGTCTGGCTCGTTTACAAACACATCCAATCCTGCAGCTGCAATGGTCTTATC
>CAJQOR010000264.1 GCA_905479965.1 uncultured Rhizobiaceae group bacterium
GTTTCGCTGTCTAATTTCTGATTAACAAATGAGCGGGTGACAAACTGAAACGTATCGGAACTTACATCTTCATAAGTCGATGTTTGTTGATCGGTCACGCGAACAGTTTCGCCTGTGAAAATCTCACTAACAAAGCGAAAATTGACGGTATAGCCATCACATTTTGAACCACGAAACTCATAAACAATACGTCCGGCAAGTCCTGAAATGCCTGAGCGCGATGTCGCATCTTTGAGCTTCAAGTCATAGACTGCGCGATGTGGCAATAATTGCGATGCTGATAAAGTGGTGGCAAAGCTGGCTGTTACGATTGCGGCAGAACAAATAGTCTTCAAAAATGTGGATGTTTTCATCATAAAATATTGCGCAATGCTCTCTGTTGTGGATTCTTATTGAATATAGTCAGACAATGAGGCGATGTGTAGACTTTTCTTAATGATGTCACGCGAATCATCGTAAAAGGCTTAATGTCTGCTTTATGAGCTCGTAATAAGGAAATATCCCATATGTCACTTTCACTAGATGCCCGCATGGCTGAAGCCCGACTATCATCTCGCGGCATCGCACTGCCAAAAGCTGCGCCGCCTGCGGCCAATTACATGCCTTATACAATGTCGAAAAACCATTTGTTCATCTCAGGGCAACTTCCCATGCAAGACGGACAAATTGCAGTTAAAGGACAGCTTGGCCACTCGGTGACTGTCGAGCAAGGCGCTCATGCAGCACAAATATGTGCAATCAATATCTTAGCGCAGGCAAAAGCAGCCTTGGGCGATCTGGGCCGGATCAAACAGGTTATCAAAATAAATGGCTTTGTCTCCTCAACGCCTGATTTTCACGAACAGCATCTCGTGATCAACGGTGCATCTGATTTTCTCGCAGAGATATTGGGTGATTGTGGAATTCACGCGCGTGCAGCCGTTGGCATGGCATCATTGCCGTTTAACGCTGCTGTTGAAATTGATGCTATCATCGAATTTGAAGAATATGGCACCGGACGCTAACATACTCGAAGAGCTATTTAGGCAACCTATCACGCATCGCGGACTTCATGACAAAGACTGCGGTGTTTATGAAAATACGCTCAGCGCTTTTAAGGCTGCAATTGAACGCGGGTTTGCGATTGAATGTGATTTACAATTTTCCGCCGATGGCGTTCCAATGGTGTTTCATGATTTTGATCTCAAACGCCTTTGCGGGATCGGTGGTGATGTGCGCGATAAGATGGCATCTGAGCTTACCCAATTATCTATTGGTGGTAGCAAGGATAAAATCCCAACGCTAAAATCCCTACTTACACTCGTTTCCGGGCGCGTTCCGCTCATTCTCGAACTCAAAGGACGACAAGCCAACGATGATGGATTTGCCGGCGCTGTGCTCGATGACATTGAAGATTACAAAGGACCAATCGCAGTGATGTCCTTTGGGCAGCATTTGCTCAAAGATTTCCATGATCTGGGATGTTCTTGCCCCATGGGATTAACCGCTGAGGGCAAGGAACCTGAAGTCTTTTTTGAGCACGAAGAAGCGTTAGCTTTTGGGGTTTCATTTTTATCTTATGACATTGATGATGTGCCTAATCCATTTATCCAAGCACAACGTAAACAGGGTAAGAAAATCATCACTTGGACAGTGCGAAACCGTGAGCAACAAAAGCTATCAGATCAACATACCGATCAAATTACATTTGAGGGGTTTGATCCTGCGTAATTTTGGGCAAAATGTAAATATGGAGATGCCCAATGACTGAAGCAGACAAACCACTAACAGTCCAAACCATCGCACAAATAAGTGAGGTGTCAAAATCTGATTGGGATCAGTTTATTGGCGCTTCGAAAATTGATTCAATTGCCTCTCAATCTGATTCTACTTCTGCGTATAACCCATTTGTTTCGCATGACTTTTTATTATCGCTTGAAGAGTCTGGTTCAGTATCTCGCGAGACAGGTTGGATGCCTCAACATCTGGTTTTATCAAATTCAGATGGCGATATTTTGGGGGCGCTTGCGTCATACGTGAAGTCGCATAGTCAGGGTGAATATGTTTTTGATCATGCATGGGCGGATGCATGGGAGCGCGCTGGCGGACATTATTATCCAAAACTTCAATGTTCTGTCCCTTTCACACCTGCAACAGGACCGCGGCTTTTGGTCAATCAAAACGCAAATATCACCGCAGTGCGTTTGGGATTGGCGTCTGCTCTTTGCCAAGTTGCAGAACAATTGCAGCTATCATCTGCGCATATCACTTTTATGCCAAAAGATGAGGCAGAGCTTTTAAAGAAACAAGGGTTTTTGATCCGTAATGATCAACAGTTTCATTTCGAAAATGATAACTACCAATCCTATACAGATTTTTTGGATACGCTCGCATCGCGCAAACGTAAGGCGTTGAAAAAAGAACGCCGTATTGCACTTGAAAATGACATATCGATTGAATGGCTGACCGGTAACCAGCTCACAGAAGACATATGGGACCAGTTTTATCAATTCTATATGGATACTGGTATGCGAAAATGGGGACGACCTTATCTAACCAGATCATTTTTCTCACTCATCGGCGAAAGGATGGCTGAGGATATTTTGCTTATCATGGCAAAACACAGCGGACGTTATGTTGCCGGGGCAATCAATTTTATCGGCTCAGATTGCCTTTATGGTCGGCATTGGGGCTGCGTAGAAGATCATCCTTATCTTCATTTTGAAGTCTGTTACCATCAAGCAATTGATTATGCGATTGCCAATGGTTTAAAGCGCGTTGAAGCTGGTGCTCAAGGCCAGCATAAGTTAGCGCGTGGCTATCTACCAAAAATGACATATTCAGCGCATTATATCCCGCATGAAGGTTTCCGAAATGCAATATCGGATTACCTACATCACGAACGGCAAGAGGTTGGGGAAATATTGGAGATTTTAGAGACGCGCGCACCGTTTAAAGCTAAGAATACTTGACAGATAAGGAGCCAATCCGATGAGCTATGACGATCAGAATATTTTTGCAAAAATTCTTCGCGGTGAAATCCCGAATGTGACGCTATACGAAGACGACAATGTATTGGCGTTTATGGATGTTATGCCGCAATCTGATGGGCATTGTTTGGTTATCCCGAAAGAACCAGCTGTTGGAATTTATGACATCTCGCAGGATGCTTTAAGCGCATCAATATTGATCGCTCAAAAGCTCGCGAAAGCTTGTAAAACAGCGTTTAATGCTGATGGTATAACAATTCGTCAGCACAATGACCCTGCAGGCGGGCAAGAAGTATTTCACCTGCATTTCCACGTTATCCCGCGCTATGACGAGATTGCACTCAAACCACCGGCGGGCAAGATG
>CAJQOR010000265.1 GCA_905479965.1 uncultured Rhizobiaceae group bacterium
CGCCAGGATATCATCCAACGCGTAGTTCGTTGGCAACTTGCTAAAAAGCAACAGGGTACACACAAAACGCTTGGTCGTTCTGAAGTTAACCGCACTGGCGCTAAGATGTACAAGCAAAAAGGTACGGGTAAAGCTCGTCACCATTCAGCTCGTGCACCGCAGTTCCGTGGTGGTGGTAAAGCTCATGGCCCTGTTGTTCGTGATCACTCACATTCAATGCCAAAGAAAATTCGTTCGCTAGCACTTAAGCATGCTTTGTCGGCGAAATTGGCAAGTGAAGATTTAATCATTCTTGATGAAATGGCGTCAAAAGAAGCAAAGACAAAAGTATTGTCTGGTTCACTTGATAAAATGGGCATCAAAAATGCTTTGTTTATCGGTGGTGCTGAATTGGATGCGAATTTCAAATTGGCTGCGCAGAACATTCCAAATATTGATGTTCTACCAGTTCAAGGTATCAACGTTTACGACATCTTGCGTCGTGGCAAACTTGTGTTGTCAAAAGATGCAGTTGCAGCTCTTGAGGAGCGTTTAGCATGACGGATATTCGCCATTATGACGTGATTGTCTCTCCGGCAATCACAGAGAAATCAACATTGGCTTCTGACAATGATCAAGTGGTTTTCAACGTTGCTCGCACGGCTTCTAAGCCTGAGATCAAAGCAGCAGTTGAAGCTCTGTTTGGTGTTAAAGTTAAAGCTGTCAACACACTTGTTCGTAAGGGCAAAGTAAAGCGTTTCCGCGGTGTCGTTGGTAAGCAAAGCGATGTTAAAAAAGCAATCGTGACTTTGGCCGAAGGTCAGTCAATTGACGTGTCCACCGGTCTATAAGGAAAAGAACAATGGCTTTAAAAAGTTTTAATCCAACGACCCCTAGTCAGCGCCAGCTGGTTATTGTGGACCGTTCAGGCCTTTATAAAGGTAAGCCTGTAAAGGCTTTAACTGAAGGTCTTACTGGTAAAGGTGGTCGCAATAACATGGGTCGCGTTACTGCCCGCTACATTGGTGGTGGTCACAAGCGTACATACCGTATGATTGACTTCAAACGTCGTAAGTTTGATGTACAAGGTACAGTTGCCCGATTAGAATACGATCCATATAGAACAGCGTTTATCGCACTTATCGATTACGAAGATGGTGAGCAAGCTTATATCTTGGCACCGCAGCGTATCGCAGCTGGTGATAAAGTTATCGCTTCTCTAAGTTCAGTTGACGTTAAGCCTGGTAATGCAATGCCATTGCAGGCAATGCCAGTTGGTACAATCGTTCACAATGTTGAAATGAAACCAGAGAAGGGCGGCCAGATCGCTCGTTCAGCTGGTACTTATGTTCAGCTTGTTGGCCGTGACCAAGGCATGGCGATCCTTCGCTTGAACTCTGGTGAAACACGTTTGGTTTCTGGTCTTTGTATGGCAACAATTGGTGCTGTATCTAACCAAGATCACATGAACACAAATGATGGTAAAGCAGGCCGCACACGTTGGCGCGGTAAGCGTCCTCACGTTCGTGGTGTTGTTATGAACCCGGTCGATCACCCTCACGGTGGTGGTGAAGGTCGTACATCAGGTGGACGTCACCCGGTTTCTCCTTGGGGTAAACCAACTAAGGGTAAACGTACTCGTAAAAACAAGGCGACGGATAAATTTATTATGCGTTCTCGCCATCAGCGTAAGAAATAAGAGAGGAAGTCTAAGTGGCTCGTTCAGTTTGGAAAGGTCCTTTTGTTGACGGCTATCTTCTCAAGAAGGCTGAGAAGGTTCGCGAAAGCGGTCGTAGCGAAGTGATAAAAATGTGGTCCCGCCGTTCAACGGTATTACCACAATTCGTAGGTCTAACATTTGGTGTCTATAATGGTCAGAAGCACATTCCTGTGATGATCTCAGAAGACATGGTTGGCCATAAATTTGGTGAATTCGCTCCAAGCCGTACCTATTATGGTCACGGTGCGGATAAGAAAGCGAAGAGGAAATAAAGATGGGCAAGGCAAAGACAGAACGTCGGCTCGCAGATAATGAAGCGCAGGCAGTTGCCCGCACGCTTCGTATCAGCCCGCAGAAACTAAATCTTGTCGCGGAAATGATCCGTGGCAAGAAGGTTGAAACAGCTTTGGCAGAACTTGAGTTCTCTCGTAAGCGTATTTCAGACCAAGTGCGTAAAACACTTCAGTCTGCAATCGCGAATGCTGAAAACAACCACGATCTAGATGTTGATAGTTTGATTGTTGCGGAAGCATATGTCGGCAAATCAATTGTCATGAAACGCTTCCGCGTTCGTGGCCGTGGTCGTTCATCACGTATTTTGAAACCATTTGCTCACTTGACGATCGTCGTGAGGGAAGTCGAAGAGGAGGCCGCGTAATGGGTCAGAAGATTAATCCAATCGGTTTCCGTCTAGGCATCAACCGTACTTGGGATAGCCGCTGGTATGCCGATCAAGGTGAATATGGCGATCTACTTCATGAAGACATGAAGATCCGCGAATACCTTGTGAAAGAACTTAAGCAAGCTGGTGTTTCTAAGGTTGTTATTGAGCGTCCTCACAAGAAGTGTCGTGTGTCTATTCACACTGCGCGTCCAGGTCTTATCATTGGTAAGAAGGGTGCAGACATTGAGAAATTGCGTAAGAAATTGTCAGAAATGACGAATTCTGAAACACACCTCAATATCATTGAGATCCGTAAGCCTGAGATTGATGCAACATTGGTTGCTCAGTCAATTGCACAACAGCTTGAGCGTCGTGTTGCTTTCCGTCGTGCGATGAAACGTGCTGTTCAATCAGCTATGCGTTTGGGTGCTTTGGGTATTAAAATCACAAGTGCTGGTCGTTTGGGCGGTGCTGAGATTGCGCGTACAGAATGGTATCGTGAGGGCCGTGTGCCATTGCATACTCTTCGTGCTGACATCGATTACGGTGTAGCAGAAGCTTTGACTGCATACGGTATTTGCGGCATCAAAGTTTGGATCTTTAAAGGTGAAATCCTTGAGCATGATCCAATGGCTTCTGAGCGTAAAGCGACCGAGAATGACAATTCTGGTGGCAACAATAATAACCGTCGTCGCGAAAACGCGTAAGATACGCGATAGGTTCGGAGAAATAAAATGTTACAGCCAAAGCGAACTAAATTTCGCAAACAGTTTAAGGGCAAAATCAAGGGCGTCGCTAAAGGCGGTTCAGACTTGAACTTTGGGTCATATGGCCTAAAGGCTCAAGAGCCTAATCGTGTTAACGCACGTGAGATTGAAGCAGCCCGTCGTGCCATCACCCGTCACATGAAGCGTGCCGGCCGTGTGTGGATCCGTATTTTCCCGGACCTGCCGATTTCGTCGAAACCGACCGAAGTTCGCATGGGTAAGGGTAAAGGTTCGCCAGAATACTGGGCTGCTCGCGTGGCACCAGGGCGGATCA